>JAJYSQ010000122.1 GCA_021793495.1 Actinomycetes bacterium | reverse complement strand
GATCTGCGGCTGGAGCTCAAGACGCGGGTGTTCGACGCGCTGGACGGCATCTGCGCGCCCGACGCCATCCTGGCGACCAACACCTCCTCGCTGTCGGTGACCCGGATCGCTGCGGCGACGACCCGCCCTGCCCGGGTCGTGGGGATGCACTTCTTCAACCCCGCTCCGGTGCTGCGGCTGGTGGAGGTGGTCCGCACGGTGGTCAGCAACCCCACGGTGGTCGCCGACGTCGCCGACCTGGCCATCACGCTGGGCAAGACGCCGGTGGTGATCGGCGACCAGGCGGGGTTCATCGCCAACGCCCTGCTGTTCGGGTACCTCAACCATGCCGTGGAGCTGTACGCCAGCGGGTACGCCACCCGGGCGGACCTCGACGAGGCGATGCGGGTGGGCGCCGGCTACCCGATGGGGCCGTTGGCGCTCCTGGACCTGATCGGCCTGGACACCGCGGTGGAGATCCTGGACACGATGTACGCGCACAGCCACGACCGGCGGCACGCGCCGGTTCCGCTGCTGCGTCAGATGGTCGCCGCCGGGTTGACCGGTCGTAAGACGGGGCAGGGGTTTTACGCCTACCAGTCCGCCAACTCCTCGGTCGTGGTGCCCGACCATCGGGATCCCGCGCCGTCGGTGCCGGAGGCGGCCCGGTCGGTGCGCCGGATCGCCGTGGTGGGCTCCGGGACAACGGCCGCCGGGATCGCTCAGGCCGCCGAGCGGGCCGGTGTCCCGGTGGATCACGGGGACACCGTCGCAGACCTCCACCGCGACCAGGCTGGGCTGGCCGCCACCGACCTGGTGGTCGTGGCCGTCGGTGATGATCGCGACGCCGTCACCCAGGTGCTGACCGAGCTGGACCAGACCTGTCCCCCCTCGGCGATCCTGGCGATCGCCGCCACCGGGCTGCCCCTCGGCGAGTGTGCGGCGTCAACCACCCGGGCGCGCGCGGTGCTCGGTCTGCACCTGGTCGCACCGGTGCTCGACGGTGGGCTGGTCGAGGTGGTGCGGACCGTCGACACCGGTTCGGATGTGCTCGACCGCGTGGTGGACCTGCTCCACCGGGGGGGCGCCCACCCGGTGGTGTGTCCCGAGGGCGCCGGGTTCCTGGTCGATGCCCTGCTGGTTCCCTACCTCAACGACGCGGTGCGGATGGTCGAGTCCGGGTACGCCACCGTCGCCGACGTGGACGCGGCGATGACCCTGGGGACCGGGCAGCCGATGGGGCCGTTCCAGCTGCTGGACTCCCTTGGCCTGGAGGTGGCGCTCGAACGGCAACGGGAGATCTACCAGCAGACCCCGGAGCCGGGGTACGCCCCCGCGTCGCTGCTGGCCCGGCTGGTGGCCGCCGGGTACCGGGGCGGGCCTGGCGGGCGAGGGTTCGCCGAGTACGCCCGCCGGGAGCTGACCCCCGGCTAGGGTGGTGGTGGTGATCCAGATCCGGGCGAACACGATCCTGCCGGCGCGCCGCGAGCCGGTGACCCTGCTCACCGCGGACGGGCTGCGCCTGGTCGGGGAGGTGGCGGCTCCCGAGTCGGGCACCTCGGTGGCCACCCTGGTCTGCCTGCACCCGCTGCCCACCGCGGGTGGGTTCATGGACAGCCACGTGCTGCGCAAGGCCGCTTTCCGGCTGCCCGCGTTGGCCGGTGTCGCGGTGCTCCGGTTCAACACGCGCGGTACCGCGTCGTCGGCCGGGCGCAGCGAGGGGACGTTCGACGCCGGGCGGGGCGAACGGTTCGACGTGGCGGCGGCACTGGATCTCGCGGCCGCCCGGGGACTGCCCAGCCGATGGCTGCTGGGCTGGTCGTTCGGCACCGACCTGGCGTTGCGGTACGGGCTGGTGGACGGCGTGGCCGGTGCCTTCCTGCTGTCCCCGCCGCTGAAGGCGGCTTCCGACGCCGATCTGGACCGGTGGGCCGCCGACGGTCGCCCGCTGATCGCTCTGGTCCCCGAGCTCGACGACTACCTGCGCCCGGACGCTGCCCGGGCACGGTTTGCCCGGGTGCCGGACGCAGAGGTGGTCGCCGTCCCCGGAGCGCGGCACCTGTGGGTGGGCGAGACCTACGTGCGCCGGGTGCTGGACGAGATCGTTGCCCGGCTGGCCCCCGACCGGGTGCCGCTGCCGACCACCTGGGACGGACCGAGCCAGGAGTGGTCGATGCCCGACGAGTGACGACCGGTCCGCCCGGTCAGCGCCGTTCCTGGCGGGGCAGCACCACATCGGCGAGCACCAGGCGGATCGCTGCGGCGGTCGGGATCGCCAGCAGCGCCCCGGCCAGTCCGAGCAGCGTGCCGCCCACCAACGCGGCGACGATGGTGACCAGAGCGGGTACGTCGATGGACCGGCGCATCACCCGGGGAGCGATCACGTAGTTCTCCACCTGCTGGTAGACCACCACGAACACCAGGCAGGCGGCGCCCAGGCCTACCGAGGAGAACAGTCCGACCACGGTGAGCACGACCCCGCCCAGGGTTGCTCCCACCTGCGGGACCACGTCCAGCAGCCCGACGGTCAGGGCCAGCGGGAGCGCGTACGGTACGCCGGCGGCCACGGCGAACAGGTACGTGACCACCCCGGCGGTGGTGGCGATGGTCAGCTGACCGGCCACGTACCCGCCGACCTGGCCAAGGATCCGGTCCACCAGCAGGCGGGTCCGCGGTCGCGAGCTGGCCGGGGTCAGCCGCAGACCGAGCTCGGTCGTGGCATGGAGGGACCCGAGGAAGTACAGCGTCAGGACCACCACCGTCAGCAGGCTGAAGGCACCGGAGAGCAGGGCCTTGCCGATTCCCAGCAGACCGCCGAAGACGTTCTGGTAGAGCGCCGGGTTGGCCAGGTACGACTGGAGCTTCGCGATCACCTGGTAGCGGGCGTCCAGCTCGGCGACCAACCGGTGGCGGGCCAGCCCGGCGACGTACTCGGGCAGGTGGTGGCTGAACGCGAACGACTGGGTGACCAGCGGCGGGACGACGGCCAGGGCGAATGCGGTGACCACCAGGACGAACCCCGCGACCACCACGCCGATGGCCGCGCCGCGGCGCAGCCCACGCCGGATCAGGGCCTCGACCAGCGGATTGAGCCCGACGGCCAGGAACGCCGCAATCACCACCAGCAGCAGCACGTGGGCGATCCCGGCGGCCGCTCGGCCGAGAGCGATGGCGACCAGGCCGCCCAGGGTGAGCAGGAAGCCGGTCAGCACCGGGCCGTGCCGCCAGGTGCGTGCCGGTGCCGGTGCTGATGGCGGTCCGGCCGGGGGTCGCAGCCGACGCCCCCGACGCACCGGGGGCTCAGGCACCAGGGCCTGCCACGACGGGCACCGGGGCCTGGACCAGCTCGGTGAGCACCCCGGACAGGTCGTGCGGGTGCAGGAACGCGATGGCCGCGCCCATCGACCCGTGCCGAGGACGGGAGTCCACCAGCCGGACCCCCTCGCCCGCCAGGGTCGACAACGCCTGGGACACGTCGAGCACGCCGTACCCGACGTGGTGGATCCCCTCGCCCCGGCGGGTGAGGAACCGTCCGACCGGGCTGTCGGCGCGCAGGGGCCGCAACAGCTGCAGGTACGATCCACCGCCCCTGGTGATCGGGATCGCGGCCGGGTCGGTCACGGTGAGCATCGCCTCTTCCACGCCCTGCTCCTCGTTCACCTCCCGTGAGGCCAGGGCCAGCCCGAACAGCCGTTGGTACCGGGCGACCGTCTCGTCGAGGTCATGGCAGGCGATCCCGATGTGGTCGATCCGGGTGAGCAGGGGTCGGGGCATGGCCTCTCCTCGCAGGCGCGGTGGGCAGGGTGTGCGGCGCGACGCACTGCCCTGGGTATCGTGGCATCCGGCGGGCGCTCTCGCCCCCGTCCGCGAGCATGAGGAGGCCGACATGGCCGGATCGGTGATCGTTGCTGGGGCGCGTACCCCGATGGGCCGACTTCTGGGAGCGCTGAAGGACCGGTCTGCCACCGATCTGGGTGGCGTCGCGATCACCGGGGCCCTGGCGCGGGCCCAGGTCCCCGGCGACCAGGTCGACTACGTCATCATGGGCCAGGTGCTGCAGGCTGGCTGCGGTCAGATCACCGCACGCCAGGCGGCGGCGAAGGCCGGCATCCCGATGACCGTGCCGGCGCTGACCGTGAACAAGGTGTGCCTGTCGGGGTTGGACGCGATCGCCCTGGCCGACCAGCTCATCCGGGCCGGGGAGTTCGAGGTGGTGGTCGCGGGGGGGATGGAGTCGATGACCAACGCCCCGCACCTGCTGCCGCGCAGTCGGCAGGGGTATCGGTACGGCTCGATCGAAGTCCTGGACCACATGGCCTTCGACGGGCTGACGTGCGCGTTCGAGCACTGCGCGATGGGCGAGTCGACCGATGCGGGCAACGCGGTCCTGGGCATCGGCCGGGCGGAGCAGGACGAGTTCTCCGTACGTTCGCAGCACCGGGCGGCGCTGGCAGCGAAGAATGGGTTGTTCGCCGAGGAGATCGTCCCGGTCGAGGTGCCGGTGCGGCGCGGGGATCCGGTGGTGGTCGTCGAGGACGAGGGGATTCGACCGGACACGACGCTGGAGTCGCTGGCCCGGCTGCGTCCGGCCTTCCAGCCGGACGGCACGATCACCGCGGCCTCCTCCTCGCCGATCTCCGATGGGGCGGGGGCCGTGGTCGTGATGAGCAAGGCGCGGGCCGAAGCGCTCGGACTGTCTTGGCTGGCCGAGATCGGGGCGCACGGGGTGGTGGCCGGCCCCGATGCGGGCCTGCACCTGCAGCCGGCGAATGCGATCCGTCGGGCTCTGGGACGGGAGGGGTTGGCGCCGACCGACCTGGACCTGGTAGAGATCAACGAGGCGTTCGCTGCGGTCGCCATCGCCTCCACCCGTGAGCTGGGCATCGACCCTGAGCGGGTGAACGTCAACGGGGGGGCGATCGCCCTGGGCCACCCGATCGGGATGAGCGGTGCCCGGCTGGCGCTCACCCTCGCCCTGGAGCTGCGTCGGCGCGGTGGCGGGGTCGGGGCGGCAGCCCTGTGCGGTGGCGGCGGGCAGGGCGACGCGTTGGTGCTGCACGTCCCGGCGGCCTGACCGGTCCGGTGACCCTGACCGATGCCCCGCTGGCAGACCTCGGCGTGCTCGTGCCGCGAGCCCGTGCCGGTGACCCGAGGGCCGTGGCTCGACTGATCTCCCTGGTCGAGAACGGCTCACCGCGGCTGCCCGAGGTGATGTCCGCCCTCGCCCCGCACACCGGCCGAGCCGTGGTGATCGGCCTCACCGGAGCGCCAGGGGTCGGCAAGTCCACGCTGACCTCGGCCCTGGTCCGGTGCCTGCGAGCCGAGGGGCAGCGGGTGGGCGTGCTGGCGGTGGACCCCTCCTCCCCGTTCTCCGGTGGAGCGTTGCTCGGCGACCGGGTACGGATGCAGGAGCACGCCACCGACCCGGGCGTGTTCATCCGGTCGATGGCCAGCCGCGGCCAGCTCGGCGGGCTGGCTGCCGCCACCCCCCAGGCCGTCCGGGTGCTCGACGCTGCCGGGTGCGACACGGTGCTGGTGGAGACGGTGGGGGTGGGTCAGTCCGAGGTCGAGGTCGTCGCGCTCGCAGACACCGTGGTCGTCGTCGTGGCCCCGGGGCTGGGCGACGGCATCCAGGCCGCCAAGGCCGGCATCCTGGAGATCGGTGACGTGTTCGTGGTGAACAAGGCCGACCGCGACGGCGCCGGTGCGACGGTCCGGGACCTGCGGCACATGATCAGCCTGGGGGCGCCGCGGGGGCCGGGACAGTGGCGTCCACCGGTCCTGGCGACCGTGGCAGCCCGTCCCGAAGGCATCGACGAGCTGCGAGCCGAGATCGCTCGGCACCGTCGGTGGCTGGTCGAGCACGATGAGCTGACGGCTCGCCGGGTGGCCCGGGTCGCCCGGGAGATCGAGGAGATCGCCAGCGCCCGGATACGCCAGCGGATGCACGGAGGCCTGGCCGGCCGACACCTCCGCGAGCTCGCCCAGCGGGTCGTGGCCGGCCGGCTCGACCCGTTCGCCGCCGCCGAGGAGCTGATGGCCGGCCTGCCGGGGTGACCCGCCGAGCCCGGTTGCTGGCGGCACCGGGCGCACCCCGT
>JAJYSQ010000121.1 GCA_021793495.1 Actinomycetes bacterium | reverse complement strand
CCAGCTGGCGCACGGTGACGTGGCGGCCGTGCTGATGGAACCGGCCCTGACCAACATCGGGATCGTGCTGCCTGAACCCGGCTATCTCGCGGGGGTCCGCGCGCTGAGTCGCCGCTACGGCACGTTGCTGATCAACGACGAGACCCACACCTTCTCCGCGGGCCCCGGCGGTGCCACCGGAGCGTGGGAGCTGGAACCGGACATGCTCACGATCGGCAAGGCGATCGGCGGCGGCCTGCCGGCCGGGGCGTACGGGATGACCCATGCGCTCGCCGCACAGATCCTCGCGCGTACCGACCTGGATCTCGTGGACATGGGAGGGATCGGCGGGACGCTGGCTGGCAACGCACTGTCCTTGGCCGCGGTCCGTGCGACGCTGGCGCACGTCCTGCACGACGAGGCGTTCACCGTGATGATCGGGCTGGCCGACCAGTTCCGTACCGGCGTGGCGCGCGTGATCGACGCCCACGCGCTGCCCTGGTCGGTCACCCAGCTCGGAGCCCGGGTGGAGTACCGGTTCGCCTCCCCGGCCCCGCGCAACGGGACCTCCTCGGCTGCGGCCGCCGACCCGGTGCTCGAGGACTACCTGCACCTGTACCTGTCCAACCGAGGGATCTTGCTGACGCCGTTCCACAACATGGCGCTGATGTCCCCGGCCACGACGCCGGCCGACGTGGCGGCCCACCACGAGGTGTTCGGCGCCGCCGTCGAGGAACTCCTCGCCCGGTGAGCATCCAGCTCGACGAGATCGACCGTGCCGTGCTGCGCGAGATGCAGACCGACGGGAGGATCTCCTACGCCACGCTGGGCCCGCGGGTGGGGCTGTCCCCGCCGGCAGCCCGTGCGCGGGTCCAGCGGCTGATCGACGCTGGCGTGCTCCAGGTCGTCGGGGTGACCGACCCGATGGCTCTGGGCTTGTCCGCGATGGCACTGCTGGGGGTCACCACCGACGGGGATGCCCGGACCCTGGCCGACGAGATCGCCGCCATCGACGGCGTGATCTACCTCGTGCTGACGTCGGGGGCGTACGACCTGTTTGCCGAGGTGGTCGCCCGACGGCCCGCCGACCTGCTCGACCTGATCAACGACCAGATCAAGCCGCTGCCCGGAGTGCGCCACGTGGAGACCTTCCCCTACTTCGGCATCCACACCCACCGGTTCACCTGGGAGATCGGGTAGCGCCACGCTGGGGTGGCCAGCGACTTCGGCCCGGATCCAGCCGGATCAGCCCTCGAGCAGGCGACGCAGCGCCTCGCGGGCAGCGGATGACTCAGCGGCCAACCGGGCCAGCTGCTCGGCCAACGCCTGGGTCCACTCGGCCAGCCCGACCTCTCGCCGGGAGATGACCACCCCGCCCACCTGGGACACCACCCGGGCGGCGGGGCGTCCGCCGGCGCCCAGCGCCAGCTCCAGCAACGACGCGCCAGCGTCCACCCGGATCGTCACCACCCGGCCGGGACGCCCGGACATGCGGTCGCGCACCGAACGCTCCCGCTCCAGGGTGACCATCCCGACCGGCAGCGCCTCGGCCAGCGAGGAGCTCAGGACCCGGGCGTAGGTCTCCAGGTCCCCGGAGTCCGACCGCAGCATCGCAGCGAGCGCCTCGACGTCCGGTATACCGGTACCAGTACCAGTACCAGGCTCTGGCACCGAAGGCTCGCTCACCGAGGCCTCACCGATCCGTCAAGGGGAGAACGAGGCCCGGACGGGTGATGACGTGGTCGGCCCGCAGCGGGCGTACGGCCGTACCGATCGCGAAGAACTCGGTGGTGTGACCGCCCCAGGTGTGTGCCAGCGAGCGCAACGCCACTCCCACGATCCCCTCGGCAGACAACCGCTCAGCCTCCGCCTGCATCCGGCTCATCGCCAGCTCGCGCGCGTCGTAGAACGCTTCGGTGTACTGCGGGATCTCCACGTTCTGCCCGATGTTGCCCATCATCCGGCGAACACCTTGGTGGGCGATGTGGTAGACGCAGCTACCCATCACCATGCCCAGCGGGGCGTACCCGGCCTGGATGAGGGTCCAGAAGTCCTGGCCGGACAGGTCCGAGGTGAACGGCTTGCCCTCGTTGTTGCGCCATGTCCCCGACGGCGGCGGATCGTCCGCGCCGACCGCGGTGCCGACGGCGATGAACTCCGCGAGGTCGTTGCCGAACTCCTTGAACTCGATGTCCAGGCGGACCCCCACCACCCCGTCGGCCCCCAACGCAGCCGCCTCGGCCTCCATCCGGGTCATCGCCAGCTCCCGGGCGTGGTACATCGCCTCGGTGAGCTTGTCGAGCTCCTGGTTCTGGCTCCACCGGCCCACCTGGATCCCCACGTGGTAGATGCTCGACCCGAGCACGAGCCCGAGAGGGCGGAAACCGGCCTCTCGCACCAGGAGGAACTCGTTGACCGACAGGTCCGAGGTGAACAGGCTGGTGGGCTGGCCCGGACGCATCTGCGCCAACCGGCGCATCGCATCCTCGGGGACGCCCAGCTCGTCGTGCTCGATCGTGGTCACAGCCGGATTCTCCGATCGCTCGCGCGGGTCAGGGGAAGGATGGTCAGGGTTGATGTCGGCGCGACGGCGCCCTGGTGGAACCGCGCCATCGCGGTCCCGGTGAACATGGCCTCGGCGATGTGGTCACGGTGGTTCTCCGCCAGCTCCACCTCGTGGATCTCCAGGCTGTGGCGGGAGACCAGCAACGCCTCGGCTCCGGCGCGTGCGGCCCGGTGGGTGAACTGGCGACGGGCGTCGTCGCGGGCGTAGGTGACCAGCTCGGTGTACCCGGAGACCTCGGTGTTCCCGGACCACATCGACGACGCCTGCGTCTGCGTCTGGTAGTCATCGTGCCGGATCGCCACGGTGATGCCCATCGCGATGGTCACCGGCACCCACCCGGCGGCCAGGGCGACGGCCACGTCCGGCCCGGACAGCTCCGTGCTGAACGGGGTCGTCGGATGGATCGAGCCTCGGGCGCGCATCGCGGTCCCGAGGGCGAGGAACTCGTGGGTGGACTCCCCCAAGTCCCGACGGTCCAGTCGCACCCCGACCACGCCGTCAGCCCCCATCGCCCGGGCCTCGATGAGCATCCGGTGGATCGCGGTGTCCCACCCGCGGTAGAGCGCCTCGACGTACGGGGCGTACCCGGCGAAGCCACCTTGACCGCTGGTCACCGTCCCGGCGCCGAACCTCCCGGCCAGCCCGCCGAACCCCCCGTAGCCGTACCCACACCCGCCGTACCCGCTCCACCCGATGGACTCGACGATGGCACCCATCGCCTCGCCGACCGCATCGAAGCCATACGCTTCCAGGGCCACCGATCCCGGGACCGACAGCAAGGAGCTGGACACTCGCGACTCGGCGAAGCGCGCCAGGCGGGCGGCCGCTATCGGCGGCAGCTCGCTGGGATCCCATCCGGCCATGGCAACTCCATCCTGACCCAAGTCACTGTAGTCGGGAGGTGCCACTGTAGTCGGGGGCCCCTGCTAGCCCGCGGCCCGGCTCACAGGTAAAGTCCGGGAGAGCCGTCCGAGAGCCGTTCGGCAGCCACGGCGTGCACGTCGCGCTCGCGCAGCATCAGGTAGGTCGCCCCGTGCAGCTCGACCTCCGCCTGCCCCTCCGGGTCGAACAGCACCCGGTCGGCCACCTCCACGGTCCGTACGTTCACACCGACCGCGACCACCCGAGCCCACGCCAGCCGCTTGCCCACCGAGGCGGTCGCCGGGATCAGGATGCCGGCAGTCGATCGCCGCTCCCCGGTCTCGGCGTCGACGCGCACCAGCACCCGGTCGTGCAGCACCCGTACGGGTAAGCCCCCGCCGTCGGACAGCCCCGTGCTCTCGGGCAAGGCCGGACCCGCGGGGTTCAGCGCCGACCTCGGACGAGCCGGCGCAGCAGGAGCAGGACGAGGACGCCGACCACCGCCGGAACGATCACCCGGGTGTTCGCACGCCCATCCGGGGTCCGCACCCAGGAGGTGACGCGTCGCTGCACCTGGTTGGCCAGCGTTGACGGGTCCACCCGGGCACCGATCTGGTCCACCGTGGCGGCCAGCCGCTGGCGGATCTGGATGATCTCCGCCTCGATCTGCTCGGGGCCGCGCGGGCCAGGCGCAGCGGGAGCAGGCGCCACGGGAGCAGGCGCCACGGGAACAGGCGCCACGGGAGCAGGCGCCACGGGAGCAGGCGCCACGGGAGCAGGCGCCACGGGAGCAGGATCGACAGTCTCGGTGCGCCCCAGGGTCTGGGTCGGCACCTCGGCCACCGGCCTCGCGGAAGGGACCGCCGGCGGCGTGTCCGCTGGGGGACGGGGCAGCGGCAGCGCCACGGTGGGGGTGTTCGATGCGTCGCCCGGGTGCTCGGTCTGCTCGGTCACGACACCTCCCGGGTCGGTCGGGCCCCACGGGCAGGTGCGCCGGGGCATGTGGCCTTACCGTACCGGGCCGGGCGACGCTGGTCCCAAGCGTCAGACGGCCACCGCCGCGACCAGGCCCAGCAGCCACCATCGGTACGCTGAGCCCATGATCGAGGACGTCCACCTCCAACCCGGCGACGAGGCCCCCGACTTCACCCTGCCTGACGACGCCGGGCACCAAGTTCGCCTCGCCGATCTTCGGGGACAGGGCGTGGTGCTGTACGCCTACCCGGCTGCCATGACCCCTGGGTGCACCACCGAGGCGTGCGACTTCCGGGACAACCTCGACGCGTTCGCCACGGCCGGCTACCAGGTCTACGGGCTCTCGCCAGATGCGCCGGAGAAGCTCGCCCGGTTCCGCCAAGCCGAACGGCTCACCTTCGGCCTGCTCAGCGACCCGGACCACCAGGTGCTCGCTGCCTACGGCGCGTACGGAACGAAGTCCATGTACGGCCGGTCCACGCAAGGGGTGATCCGGTCGACTTTCGTCATCGGCTCCGATGGCCGCGTCGAACGCGCTCTGTACGCGGTGAAGGCCACCGGTCATGTGGGCCGGCTGCGCCGCGATCTCGAGGTGTGAGCACGGCGGATACGCTGGCTGCTGCTCGGCCCTGGCGGGAGTGGCGTAACTGGCAGCCGCGCGGGACTTAGGATCCCGTGCCTTCGGGCGTGAGGGTTCGACTCCCTTCTCCCGCACCCTGGCACGGCAACGGGCCGCCTACCCCACAAGACCTGGGGGCAGGCGGCCCGTTGAACGTTGTCAGCTCCAGGTCTGTGACCCACGTGGTCGCCGAGACGTAGCCGTGCAGACCGGGAACAGCCGTGCAGACCGGGAGGCCGTCGACCCGGTAGGAGCCCGCGTCGGACGTGACGAACGGCGTGACCCCGCCGAGACCGCTACCGGGGTCACAGCAGCGAGGCCACCTCGGACACCAGCGCCCGCAACGCCTTGCCCCGGTGGGAGATCGCGTCCTTCTCCACTGGCTCCAGCTCGGCGGTGGTACATGTGTACCCATCAGGGACGAAGACCGGGTCGTACCCGAAGCCGTGGTGGCCCCGCGGAGCACGAACCAGGTGGCCGTGCACTTCGGCCCGCACCACATGCTGCTCGCCAGAGGCGTCCACGAAAGCAGCCGCGCAGGCGAAGTACGCGGAAAGCCGATCGTCGGGCACATCGGCGAGCTGACCCAGCAGCAGCCGAAGGTTCGCCTCGTCATCCCCGTGCCGGCCAGCCCACCGAGCGGAGAACACCCCTGGCATCCCACCGAGGGCCGCCACACAGATCCCGGAGTCGTCGGCCACCGTCGGCAGCCCGGTGGCTGCGTGCACCGCGCCCGCCTTGAGCAGGGCGTTCTCGGTGAACGTCAGCCCGGTCTCGGAAACGTCGCCCACCCCGGGCAGCTCGGCGGCCCCGACGAGGTCGACCACGGTCCCGGCGTCGGTGAGGATCCGCCGCAGCTCCACGAGCTTGGCCGGGTTCCGGGTGGCCAGCACCACGCGGCGAGGGCTCACCCGGTGCTCGCGGGCTTGCTCGGGTCGGTGACCGTAGCCCCTGGATACCCGGGGGCGGGGCTGGCCAGGGCACGCTGCTGGGCCACGGTGAGCTCGGCGCACCCAGCGACCGCCAGGTCCAGCAGCGCGTCGAGCTCGCCGCGGCCGAACGTCGCCCCCTCCGCGGTGCCC
>JAJYSQ010000120.1 GCA_021793495.1 Actinomycetes bacterium | reverse complement strand
TCCTGCAGGCCGTGACGCAGCATCGGCCCGTCGGTCTCGTGCAGCTCGCACACCGCGCACCGCCCGTCATAGGCAAGGATCACCCGGGCACGGAACTCCCGCTGGTGCAGGCGTTGACGGACGACGCGCGCGGCGTACTGTCGTTGGTCGGTGCTTGAGTCCTCCTGGTCAGGAGGGCTGTCGTCCGTGGGGTAGCGCAGGCTCGCATCCAGTGCGATGACGAACCGATGGTTCGACTGGTCATCCTTGAGTACGTAGCACGGGAAGAATGGGACGAACACCCCGCGGGCGATTGTGCGCAGCACGATGATGGGCAGCCCCAGGTCCTTGGCCCGACGCAACGTGGCGTTGTCCCCCTGCGTCGACCCGGCGCGGTAGGCGTACTGGACGAGCCCCTCGCCGAACCCTTGGTCGTCGTAGGGGCCGTCGGCGGAGCTGAGCACCGTGAGCGTGGCTTGCAGGTCGTGCGGGTTCCCGATGCCCTTCGAGGTGTCGATGAGCCGGCGATCGCCCAACCCCTCGACGGGGAACCGGCTGAGCTCGACCCGGGTCAGGAAGCCGCCGTTGGCGGCTGTACGACCGGCGAGAGCACTCATGATCCGCTCGCGCAGGGCGCGCTCATCACCTGGGTGGTCCGCAGCATCCACGGTCGGCAGCTCACCACGACACCGGGCCCGATGTCGTGCGGGGACGGCGTTTCATGGCCGCTGGTCCGGACCCGTGTGGTCTCGCGCGGGCTATCTGAGGCTGTGGGTGACGAGGTTCTGTGTCATTGCCGCCACGGCCCGGCCGGTGGGGTCTTGATGGTTGATCTGGGGGATCCAGTCCAGGGTGGCGGCGTCGAACACCCAGGCGCCGGAGGGTGCTTGGTAGATGGTGGCGGTACCGGTGACCACGCCGGGCCGTCCGCGCCGGGCGACGGTCCCGGTGCCGACGATCAGCCAGGAGCTTCCGGGTGGCCCTTGGCGGCCGGTCTTCTTCGCGTCGACCTCCCCGGCGAACAGCCCGGCCAGTCGGTCACCGTCGCGTAGCCCGGTCCCGGCGTACAGCCAGGAGGAGGCGTTGCCGACCGTCCAGGGGCCATGGCCGTTGAGGATCCCGGCGTAGGAGGCGCCGAGCAGCTGTTGGGGATCCCAGCTCAACGGGGTGTTGGTCCACATGGTGGTGGTCAACGCTCGGTCGGCGACCGGGTCCAGCCTCGGGCTGCGCCAGCAGGTGACCGTCCTGCCGCCCGTACCCAGGCGCACCTGCCAGCTGATGTCGTTACCGCCGAGGAACCCCAGGGACACTCCGGCGTCGCGGGCGGCGAGCAGCCCGGCTACGTTGGCCCGGGTCTCGTACTCGGCATGCCCGGCGACGATCACCAGGCGGGTCGCCGGGGTGATCGGCGAGCCCGGCGTGCCCAGCGCAGCATCGGTGGTGTAGTCCGCAGTGACATGGTGGGCGTCCAACCACCGGGCCAACGGCCACACCCCCGAGCGCATGTGCGCGTAGCGGGCCGGGTCGTACGGCCGGTTGAACGAGACGGTCACCGCCGCCCGGGTCCCGCCAGCGGTCACCAGACCCGTGGAGCTGAACGCGTACAGGCTCTTTCCCCCGGCCAGCGGGTAGGAGTTGTACGCCTGGTCGGTCAGGGTCGGGATGACCACGACGACGCTCACCGGACCGCTACGGGTCACGACCAGCGGGTTGATGCTCACCGCGCCGTCGGCGGCGGTGGCCAGCACCTGGTAGAGACCGGCCGGCCACGTCGCGGGGATGCGCAGGGTGAGGCTGACCGGCCAGGGACACGTCCAGGTCCCGGCCGGCATCGCCAACGAGCAGTCCGGCTGGGTGTGGACCACGGTGCGCCCGATGAGCCCGGTCAGGCCGATGTCGGCCCGGCCGTAGGCCCCGACCCGACCCACGCGCACGATCACCGGCCCGGCGGTACGTGCGGCCAGGTGCAGCCCGACACGCCCGCCTGGGGTGACTGCCGAGGCGTCCAACCACCCAGCCAGCCTCCCGCTGGCCTGGGAGGCCTCGACCGCCGCGCGGGATGGGGCGAACCCCGGGTCCGGGGTGAACGCGGGCACCGGCACCGGCGGTGAGCCCTGGCCGGTAGCCAGCCAGTCCGGCAGGACCGACGTCCCGCCCAGCGCAGTGACCTCACCGGCCGCGCCCAGCACCCCGGCGGTGGCCCCCGGCACCCGGGAGGAGTCGGTCA
The DNA here is from genome assembly GCA_021793495.1 of Actinomycetes bacterium. Lineage (GTDB taxonomy): Bacteria > Actinomycetota > Actinomycetes > JAJYSQ01 > JAJYSQ01 > JAJYSQ01. Next base: position 3,889 of record JAJYSQ010000120.1, on the reverse strand, counting down.
CCAGCAGCACGCGGTGCCCCAGCCCGGCCAGGACCGCCCCGGCCAGCGCGTCGGGGTAGTCCGTACCCGAAGCCAGCAGCACGCTGGTCCCCGACATCGACCAGCCCGCCCCCAGCCGGGCCAACGCCACGGACGTCCCCGCCCGGTCCGCCCCGGCCACCCGGGTCACCGCGTACCCCGCACCGGCCAGCCCCGCGGCCTGCCCGGGGCTCACCGCCCCTACCCCGCCCACCACCAGCACCTGGCGAGCCCCGGTCACAGCCAACGTGCCCAGCACCGAAGCCGGGACGCGGGCATCACTCCCGGGAGTCAGCACGACCGGCAGGCCCCAGGCCACCGACTCGGCCCCGGCACCCAGAGCGTCGGGGAACCCCTCGCCGGTCGCCACGATCGCCGTCGGAGCACTCACCCCCCTCAGGCTGACCGTGCCAGCCGCCCGACCGGCCGCCGCGATCACCGCCGCGTTCGTGGCATACCGGTCAGCCCCAGCGATCCGGCGGACCTGGTAGCCCGCCGCACGCAGCGCACCGGTCACCGACGAGCCCACCGCCGCCCGGCCCCCCACCACATCCACGGCCGTGGCCTTCAACGCGACCAGGGCCCGGGCCGCCGACGCCGGCAGCCGATCCGGGGTGCTCAACAAGATCGGAGCGTGGATCACCCCCGCCAGGTAGGTCGCCCCCAACGCGTCCGGATAGTCCACCCCCGTCGCCAGGATCACCGTCGAGGCACCACCCGGGAAGCCCGCCACAGCGATCACCGCTGCTGTGGCATACCGGTCAACCCCACCCAGCCGAGACAACACCGGCCCTCCGGTCGCCGACGCCACCCTCACCGTGCCCGCAGCCCCGACCGTGCCCAGCGCCACGACCAGCACCACGCCCACTGCTGCGCGCGACCCGGTCAGACCCCGTGTGCGACGAAGCATGTCCCGACCCAGCCCGCAGCGACGCGCGCCACGCTGACGGCTCATGTTCCCCACTCCCCGTACGACGACATCGCCCAGCTGCGCCGGTCGGCACCCGTGATCACCACGAGCCACGATCGGAGCATAGCCGGACATCACCGGAATGCCTGGTAAGAACGCCGATGTTGGTTACGGGTCGAAAGAACCTTCCTCTGCCCGACCGACTGCTCTGCCCGACCGACTGCTCTGCCCGACCGACTGCTCTGCCGACTGCCCGACCGACCAGGTCGGGATCGGGATCGGCACCGGCCTGTCCGTCGGAGAGTTTTCCCGGGCCTTCCGCGTGGAGGCAGTCAGGAGGGCGGGCCAGGACATGGCGCATCGACCGGGTGCGCGAGGTCATCTCCTGGCTCGCCGGGGCGGCCTCCCCCGGTACCTTGACCAACCTGCACCGTATGCTCACCCACGGTCGGCTACGACCTCCGGCGCCACTCCCGCTCGGCCATCGTCTCCGGGCGCAGCGCGCATGCCGCACCGCCCGGCGCATTGGAGATGGGGGCGGCAGCACTCGCCGGTGAGATCCTGTCGATCCTCAACTTGAGCAGCTCAGGCTCGCTCGGCACCGGGACCGACCCGGTGCCGGCGGTGACCGGTTCGATAGCCGACGCCCTCCGGCTGGGGTGCGTAGCGATCGGGTTCAGCATCCACCCCGGTTCGGCCGTGTGGGACACGATGTACGGCCAGCTGCGCGAGCTGGCCGCCGAGGCCAAGCAGGCCGGGCTGGTCGTCGTGGTCTGGTCCTGCCCGCGGGGTTCGGGGGTCTCGGCGGCGGGTCAGACACGATCATGGACGTCCACGCCGCCGCGGTCGGGCAGGTGCTGGTCCCCGGCCGCGGCGTTTGCCGGTGCCGTTCCTGGTGCGCAGCGTCGGACGGGCCGGCTCAGCCTCGACTGACCGGGATGGTTCGGGTGAAGGCGCCGTAACGGAACTCCGTCCGGTAGCCGCGACGATCCTCCTGCTTCGTCTCCTCGTGTCGCTCGGCGCGCACGACCATCGTGGAGTTCTCGACGTACTCCTCGACGCGCATCATGCCGCAGGTGGCTCCCATCCAGGCGGGCAGCAGGCCCATGTCGGGGGCGAACAGGTCTGGCCAGTCAGCTCGGTGCATCAGTCCATGAGTCTTGGACGTCTCACGCTTCCTTCCAGCTCGAAGTGATGGTTCGGGATGGGACAGGCCTTGCCGTACGGGACGTCTCGAACGGGGCACGCCCTGCGGGGCTAGCCACCGGCGGCGATTGCGACGGGGGCAGCGGCCGGAGAGCCTGCGGGCGTCCCGGCCGTCGACGCGGACAAGGGCAGCAGGGCCGCCCGGGCCTCGCCCAGGCTTGGGTAAGACGGGATCCGCTCGAACACCCGCAGCGTGCCCGCGCTGCGGACCAGGGTGTCGCAGGCTCCGGCGAGAACCCATGGGCGCCCACGGGCGCGCGCGGATCGTGCCGCGGACAGCAGCACCGCCTGGGCCGGTAGCGACCAGGTGCGCACCCCGGAGAGGTCGAGCACGATCGGCTGATCGTGGTTTCGAGCCTGGGCCGCCAGCAGCGCATCACCCAGATGGCAGACATCTTCGGGTGCGAGGGTCCCTTCGGCGGTGACCGTGACGATCCCCTCGCCCTGGTTGACCGATGCGCGCAGCGGCATGACACCCTCCCACCTGGGCTCCGGTCGGTGCAGACCGGCTCGCTGGGCGGTCCCCGTGCTGTCCACGGTAGGCCGCTGCTCGACGGTAGGCCGCTGCTCGGGCATCGGCCAGGGACTTTGGGCCCTTGCCGGAGCGCACCAGCGCGGAGGCTGTCGGGGCCGAGGGATAGCGTGGGAGCACGGGCCGGTCGCTGGCCTGCCTGCGCGACGTGGGCCGGGATTCGAGGCGGAGGAGCCGGAATGGCAACACAGGGCAGCGCACCGCCGGTGGACCCCGGCGACCTGGGCCGTCGGGTGCGCCAGCGGCGTGCCGAGCTGGGGTTGTCGCCGGTCGAGCTGGCCCGGCGGGCGGGCATGGACCCCGGCTACCTCGCCTACCTGGAGACCACCGCCACTGGTGAGGTCTCCTACGCCACGCTGCTGCGCCTGGCGGCCTCGCTGGACACCTCGGTCGAAGCGTTGATGGGCGGTGGCGGGACGTTTCCGCCCGGCCAGTCTGGTCCGCCGCCGCGCCCCCGGCTGCGCAACCTGACGGTGGACGAGTGCTGGGGGCACCTGGGCACGCACGGAGTCGGCCGGACCGTCTTCGTCGACCAGGATGGTCCGGCGGCGGTCCCGGTGAACTACCGTCGGCACGGTGACGAGTTGCTGCTGCGCACGGGCCTGGGCAGCCGGTTGGCCGTCGCAGCGGCCTCCGGGTCGGTGAGCATGGAGGCCGACCACATCGACGACGCGCTGCACCAAGGGTGGAGCGTGCTGATCCGGGGGAGTGTGCGGGTGGTCTCCGACCCTGAGGAGCTGGCTGGGTTGGCGGACAGCGATGTCGAGTCGTGGGCCGGCGAGGACCGCCCGGTGCACGTGATGATCCGGGCCGAACGGATCACTGGTCGGGCGATCGCCGGTCAGGGCTGAGCCTCGCCACCAGGAGCGCGGTGCTCAGACCGTCGTGGAAGGCCGCAGGCGCACCCGGGGCAGCGAGCCGTCCGGACAGCCGCGCGGCGAGCTGGCCGTTGAGCAGAGGGCCGAGCACGGCAACCCCGACCACCACGGCAACCCCGACCACGGAGCCGATCTCGCGCGCGCGGTGCCTGGTGGCCGAGGCGGCCCTGCCGGAGTGCTCGGCCGGCACCACGCCGACGCGAGCGGCGGCTGCTCCGAGGATCATCGGCAGCCGGGGGCCGACGCGGGCGGCCCACCGCCCAGCCAACAGGGATGCCACCACCATGCCAGTCGCCATCGGCAGGAACTCCCCGGCGATCCGGTAGTCCGAGTACCCGACCACCT
>JAJYSQ010000119.1 GCA_021793495.1 Actinomycetes bacterium | reverse complement strand
TGACTCCTTGCTCGTGGCGGTGCGGGGGGTGCTCGTGGGCGGACCGGGTCGCTTCGTGGCACCATCGTGGCGTGCCGGTGGTCATCATGCTCGCTGTGCTTGCTGCCATCTTCCTCGTGACCGTGCTGGCGACGGGACGTGGAGGCCGGCTAGGTCCGCCCCTGCGGGACGGGGTGCGTCCGATCCTGCCGGATGACGGGATCGGTGCCGAGGACCTGTCTGCGCTGCGCCTGGCGGTCGGCGTACGTGGTTACCGGATGGACCAGGTGGACGAGGTTCTCGACCGGCTCGGCGAGGAGCTGACCCGACGGGAGCAGCGGACCGGAGAGCTCGAAGCCCGGCTGGCCGAGCTCGAGGCACGGGCCGAGGACTGATCGGTGTACGCGTCCCCGAGCCGGCCGAGCCGGCCGAGCCGGCTCCCTGTATCGGTCTCGGTCCACGTCGGCGCTCCGATCGACGTGGCGTGGTCGGCCCTGACGGTCTGGGACCCGCCGTTCGTGCCGAGGTGGTCAAGACCGGACGTGTGGTTCGTGGCTCAGGATGCGTCCACCGTGCCGCTGACGGCGCTCGTAGCCCCGGCGTGGCCGGTGGTACGCCCTCTGGTCGAGGCTGGCGTCGGTGCGGTGCGTCGGCGCCTTGCCCGGCTGGTGGAACGTGGCGAGCTGCCCACCGCGGACCAGCGACCGCCCTCATCTCCTCCTGCGGCATCTCGGTGAGCCTGGCGGACACCGGGGTCGTCCCCGGGCCCGACGGCGTGCTTCGGTGTCCGTGGGCCCTGACCGGCTCCCCGGTCGCCTACCGGGACTACCACGACCACGAGTGGGGACGGGTCGTGCACGGTGACGCGGCGTTGTTCGAGAGGCTCGTCTTGGAGGGCTTCCAGGCCGGGTTGTCCTGGGCCACCATCCTGGCGAAGCGAGGGGCCTTCCGGAACGTGTTCGCCGGCTTCGACCCGGTGCGTGTTGCCGGCTTCACCGCCGCCGACCAGGACCGCATCGCCGCCGACCCCGGCATCGTGCGCAACCGGGCGAAGATCGCTGCGGCGGTGGGCAACGCCCGACTGGTGGTCGACCTGGGCGTCGGCGGACTCGACGGGTTGCTCTGGTCCTTTGCCCCGCCGCCTGCTCCGGCGCCGGTCACCACCGCAGACGTGCCCGCGGTGACCGCGGCATCGGCCGCGCTGGCCGCCGACCTGCGAGCCCGGGGGTTCCGTTTCGTCGGTCCCACGACGTGCTATGCCCTGATGCAGGCGGTGGGCATGGTCGACGACCACCTGGCGGGGTGCTCGGCTCGCCGGCCCTGCTGACCGGTGGTCGCGCGACCACCGGCCTCAGGACCGCCGACCTCAGGACCTGCGGCCGGCTCGGGCCCGGAGCAGCGCCAGCAGCATCCCCGCGGCGGCGACCTGGATGACCCACGGTGTGCTGCCGGCGACCGGCTGCCCCAGGCCTGCGGCGCGCACCGGTGAGGCCCACGTGAGCGTCATCACGGTCACTGCGATCAGCGGGGAGGCGGCGAACCAGATGGCGATCAGCACCGGGGCCGGGTTTCCGACCGGGCTGGACGGGGTCATCGAGATCAGTGCGACCGGGACCGGTCCCCGGTACCAGCCCCAGCCGGCCGCGGTGACCGCGACGAGCGTGCCTCCGACCAACAGGGTCCCCAGCCGAGGGTTGGCCAGCGCACCGCCGACCCCGGTCAGCACGAGGAGGATGACCGCCGGCAGCTCCAGGTGCCGGGTGGCCAGGTCGGCGGGTGCGAAGGGCAGCAGGCGGGTGCGGCGCATGTCGTCGGAGTCCAGCCGGGCTGCCTCGCCAAGCTGGTCGGCGGCCAGGAAGAGCGCCAGAGCCGCGCCGGTGACCATCGCGTACCCTCGCCAGTCTCCGCGTCCCCAGGCTCCTGGCCCACCGGCCGCTGCGACCAGCAGGCCGACCCCAAGACCGGCCAGGACCACGACCCGACTGGCCCGGCGCGGGTCTCGGACGAGCAGCAGCAGGTCACGCCAGGCCACGACCGCCCAGGCAGCGCGGGGCAGCGGGATCCGCAGGCGCGAGACGCGGCGACGCTCGGCGAACCCCGAACGGGCTGCCAGCGCGGCCGACCGCAGCTCCAGGGAGAACACCCCGGCACGTACCTGGGCGCCGACCCGGGCTCGTCGGCGCAGAGCCCGAGTGGGGATGCGGGGCGCACGGCGCCACGCGGCGACCACCAGCACGGCGGTCACCAGAAGTCCCGCCGCCAGCGCCGCCGGCCAGCCGGGGAAGTGTCCGGCCCCGGTCGCGGTCAGCACCGGCTGGGTGAGCCACCCCCACGGACCGGACCAGGCGGCCAGCTGGGTGGTCCAGGCGGGCCAGGCCCGGACCGCCGCGACGAGCCCGGCGAGGACGACCAGTCGTCCGAGGATGCCCGCGGCCAGAGCCAGGCGTCGGGCCCACCGGGCGACCGGGTCGTCCTCAGCAAGCCCGGCCAGCGACTGGGCCAGCAGGGCGATCCCCACCGTGCCTGCTGTCGCGGCCGCGACCGTGGCACCGACCCGGGGGGCGCCCAGCGCGTGCAGCACGAGGGCTCCGACCACGCCGAGCACGCCGGCGGCCACTGCCGTGGCGACCAGGTTGCGTCGCAGCTGCGGCCGGAGCAGCCGCGCCCGAGCGATCGGCAGCGGCAGCAACCAGTCGACCGCGGGGGCTGGCAGGGCGACCGGACCTCGCCACCCTGCCTGACGCACCCCCAGGTCCAGCAGGACCAGCCCGATGCCCGCGAGCACCAGTGGGAGTGCGGCGAGCACTCGCAGGGTGGTGGCGCCGGCCGGGAACGGGTGGGTGGCCGAACGCCAGGCGTCGACCAGTGCGGGGCTGCCCCAGACACCGACCACCAGCACGGCCACATAGACGAGGTACGCGGTCTGGCGCAGCGGCCGTCGCCGGGCGCGGCGCAGCTCCTTGAGCACCGCGGCTCCGACGCGGTCGTCCCCGCCGACGTCGACCCGGCGCGAGGCCCTCGACTCCCCGTCGACCAGGCGCGCCACGATCACCGGTCGCCTCGCCCACCGCGGATCGCGGTGTTCTCGATGACCAGCCCCTCGTGCAGCCGGAGCACCCGGTCGGCCACTTCGTGGGTCAGCAGCGGGTCGTGGGTGGCCAGGACCAGCCCGACCCCGTGGTGCTTCTCCTGGTTCAGCAGCTGGGCCAGTCGCTCCTTGGTCTCGTCATCCAGGCGCTGCTCCGGCTCGTCCAGCACGACCAGCCGGTGCGGGCGGACCAACGCGGCAGCCAGCAGCACGGCCTGCAGCTGCCCGGTGGACAGCGCTTGGGGCAGCGAGTCGTGCTCGCTGCGCAAGCTCGGGAAGAGTCCGAGGACCGTCTCCACGGCACCGTCGGCAGCCCGTCCCAGCCCGTGCGCGACCGCGACCATGAGCAGGTGCTCGCGCACGCTGAGGTCGGGGTAGCAGGCGACGGAGTCTCCGCTGACCGCGATCGACCGACGGGTCGCCAGGTCGTCCTCGTCCACCGGACGTCCGTCGAGCAGCACCTGGCCGGTGGCCGGTTTCTCTCGCCCGGCGATCATCCGCAGCAACGTGGACTTGCCTGATCCGTTCGCCCCCACCACGACCAACGCGCTGCCCGCTGGTACGGTGACCGACACCTCGGCCAGCACCTCCCGCTCGCCGTACCGCTGGCCGGCCCGCTCAACCCGGAGCAGCGGTGCGACGGAGGCGGTACCGGACCGGTCGGTGGTCGAGGAATGCCGGTCAGCGGCCATGGAACACCGGCTTCTCCTTGTTCAGGAAGGATGTCACGGCGGCCCGGTGGTCCTCGGTGGAACCGGCCAGCAGTTGCTGGGTCTCCTCGAACGCCAGCGACTCGGCCAGGTCGTGGCTGGCCGAGTACGCCAACGTCCGACGGATCGCCGCGTACGCCACGGTGGGTCCGCGGGCCAGCCGTGCCGCCAGCTCGACCGCTTCGGAGAGCACCCGGCTGGCGTCGACCACCCGGGTGGCCAGGCCGAGCTCGGCAGCCTGGGCCGCCGGCACCGTACCGGGAAGGAGGAACAGCTCGAGGGCCTTCGCGTACCCCACCAGCCGCGGCAGGGTCCAGGAGGCACCGGAGTCGACGCTGAGCCCGACGCCGGCGAACGCGGTGGAGAACCCGGCGGTGTCGGCCAGGATGCGGAAGTCCGCGGCGAAGGCCAGGCTCGCACCGGCTCCCGCGGCTACCCCGTTGACCGCGGCCACGACCGGCTGGGGCATGGTGGCCAGAGCCGTCACGATCGGGTTGAAGTGCTCGGACACCGTGGACCAGACCGATGCCGGATCGTCGGTGAGGTTCTGGGCATGCTCGGCGAGGTCCTGGCCGACGCAGAAGGCTCGGCCGCTGCCGGTCAGCACGACCGCCCGGACCGTGTCGTCAGCGGCGACGTCGGCGAGCGTCTCGCGCAGGGCGATCTTCATGGCGGTGTCCAGCGCATTCATCGACGCGGGACGGTCCAGGGTGATCACCGCGACGTTGTCGGCGTCGTCGCGACGGACCGGGCGGTGCGCGGCGGTCATGCGCCGTTCCCTTCGGGGGCTGGCGGTACGGGGGCTGGCGGTACGGGGGCTGGCGGTACGGGGGCTGGCGGTACGGGGGCTGGCGGTACGAGCGTACGGGTGCGGCGACGGGGGACCGAGCCCGCCAGCACCGAGTCGACGAACCGGGCTGCGGCCGGGGCGAGCCGCGTCGCCCACTCGTCGAAGAACGCCGCCGCTCGCGTCCCCGGCCACCCCGGTGGGAGCAGAGCCGACGGCAACCCCGGGTCGGTGAACAGGAACTTGCGCCACTCGTGCAGCAGGCGGCTGCGCACCGCAAAGGCCTGTTCGTCGTACCGCCCGTCCCGGCAGGTCTCGTCGTCCAGCCCGTCGACCAGCCCGTCGACCAGCTCGGTGGCCTCGGACAGCCACCGTCGGTAGGCCAGGCCCAGGCCGTCCAGGTCCCAGGCGTTGCGCACCAAGCCCAGGCAGTCGCCGTCGTGCGTTGCGGTGAACCGCTTCGCCGGGACGCCTTCGGTGGCGAGCAGCACGTCGACCTCATCGGTGGCCCGGGGGCCGATCCAGGTCGAGTCCGCCAGCGGCGCGAAGCCGAGGAACCCCAGGCCGGCGTGGACCCGCTCGCGGGTAGGCCGAGCGGTCGGCCGGGGGAGCACCAAGAGGTGCCACGTCCCGTCCCAGCTGGTGGCGCGGGTGGTGCGGTAGACCCGGGCGAGCGCGTCGTCGACCCTTCGTACTGCCCTCGGGGTCAAGGCGTACCCGGGTCCGGTCGATGTCGGGGCCGGGCGTAGCCAGCCCTGACGGACCATCCGGGAGACGGCGGTACGCACCGCAGGCGCCGCGATGTCCAGCGGGGCCAGCAACCGGACCAGTGCCGCTACCGGTGCCGAGTCTCCGCGGTGACGCAGGTGGTCACCGTACACGTCGAACAGGGCGGACCGGGCATGCACGGTGGCCATCCTGCCGCCCGTTCCGGGCACGAGACGACCGGGTGGGCGAGGCGGGATGATCCTGGACGTTTCGCTGCGACCGCGGGCGGCGGGATAATGCCCCAGGTCGGCACCGCGGCCTGGGGTCGAGTGTCGGTGCCCACGTCACATCCACCAGGAAGGGGTGCGAGCATGGCGGCCATGAAGCCGCGGACGGGCGACGGTCCGCTCGAGGTCACCAAGGAGGGACGTGGCATCGTGATGCGGGTCCCGCTCGAGGGTGGCGGACGCCTCGTCGTCGAGTTGTCCTCGGACGAGGCCAACGCCCTGGGGGATGCGCTCAAGAGCGTGGTGGTCTAGGTCCGTGACCCGTTCGGCGGTACTGCCGAACGGGTCACGGACCTCGCCTGCCCTCGTCGGAGACGGTTCGTCCGGCGAGGGCAGGCGTGTGTTGAGATGCCCCTCAGCCTGGCGCCCGGATGCAGGCAGCGAACAGCCCGTCGCCCACGGGTAGCAGGACGGGCACGAGACGTTCGTCGGCACGCAGCGACTTGCCCAGCTCGCGCAGACGTGTGGTGACGTCGTCCCGTTGAGCGGGGTCGGGAACCCGGTCGTGCCACAGCAGGTGCTCGAGGGCGAGCACCCCGCCGGGACG
>JAJYSQ010000118.1 GCA_021793495.1 Actinomycetes bacterium | reverse complement strand
GGTGATCCGGCCCCGCCAACGACGTGGCGACGGCCTGAGCGCCACGGGCGATGGTCTTGCGCCCGGCACGAGACGATCTCCGCCAGTCGCGTCACACATCCCGCCCATCGCGTCACACATCCCGCCCATGGAGGACAGCTCGAGGAAGGGGCTCGGTGCTCGTCACGCGCGCAGCTGCTGTTCCAGCCATCCTGGGAGGACCAACGGGGCAGCCGTGCGGAATTCCGTGGCGGAGTCGAAGGACCATGGGCACGTTGACCCGACCATGGGACCTTACGGAGTTGGGGCGACCGTTCCCCCAAGGTGATGCTCCCAGAGCCATAGACACCGTCCACCTCCACGACGAAGGAATAGTAGTTCGGGTACGGAATGACATTCCCATCGCAGGTTGGGTTGAGCGTACCGTGGAAAAATACCAGGACAGTTCGATGTGCGGGCTGTTCCGAGGCTGCACCGCACCGTTGCGCTACCAGGACATGCCTTGTTCCTCAACATCACCGATGATGATCGACCGGAGGGGTACGGCAATCTGGAACCCCCAGTTCGTCACGTGGTAAGGACAATTGTAGTACATCCCCATCGTCCCTTGTGAGTCAGAATCGTCCCTTGTGAGTCAGACCAAGAAAGACTTTCCGCACACGGAAGGCGGGTAGGTCCGCCGCCGTTGGGTGGAACAAGAGCATGCGGGGGCAGGCCAGAGGGCTCGCCGGTAGCCCCAGCAGGCCCGGTCGTCACCCCTGATGTGGAACCCAGACGTGACAGCATCGCGGATGCAGCCTGGGCGGCCATGATCGCCGATGGTCCGGAGAAGGCGATCACCGTGGCCGGGACAGGCGTGGAGGCCAGCGCGCTGACCGGCGTGGCCACGAGAGTGAGCGGTGCCGCGAGGAGCGCCGTGGCGTCGCCAAGCTGCAGGCGTCGCCGCGTCGCCGCGTCGCCGGGCACCTGGTGCCTGCGTAGGCCGGCGTCGAGACATGAGGCGGGCCACCCCGGGAGGTCGTCATCCCCAACGATGATCTCTTGGGCCCATGGCCGCGGCGAGCGGCTCGGTGGGGCGTGGATGCGCCGGCATCTCATGGTGATCATGGTGAGCGTGGCCACTTCGGGAGCGCACGGTGCCCCCGTCCCGGGGACGGGGGCACCGGTGGGTCGGGGTGGCGGGATTCGAACCCACGACCTCTTCGTCCCGAACGAAGCGCGCTACCAAGCTGCGCCACACCCCGAAGCCCGCACAGGATAGCGGAGCGTCACCGCGCGGCGGTAACCGCCGACGCGTCCGACCGGGGGACCATGGTGAGCAGGCTCGCCTCCGGCCGACAGGCGAAGCGCACCGGCGCGTACGGCGAGGTGCCCAGACCGGCCGAGACGTGCATCCAGGATCCGTCCGCGTAGGGCCAGAGCCCCTTCGCCTGTCGAGGTGGCAGGTCGCAGTTGGTGATCAGCGCCCCGATCCCGGGCAGGCAGAGCTGGCCACCATGGGTGTGCCCGGCGAGCAGCAGCCGGGCACCGTCGGCCGCCATGGCGTCCAGCACCCGCCGGTACGGCGCATGGGTCACCCCGATGGTGAGGGCCACGTCACCGCGGGCCGGGGCGGCGACGTGCGCGTACCGGTCGCGGCCGATGTGCGGGTCGTCCACCCCGACCAGCTCCACGGACCGACCGTCGACGGCCAGCACGGTCCGCCGGTTGTCCAGGTCCACCCAGCCGCGTTCGCCCAGCGTGGTCCGCAACCGGCCGTGCGGCAGCTCCTCGGGACGACCGGGTTGTCGGTGGCTGGGGCCCACCAGGTAGCGGGCCGGGTTGAACGGACGCGGTGCGAAGTAGTCGTTGGAGCCCATCACGAACACTCCGGGCCGGTCCAGCAGCCCGTCCAGCGCCGCGACCAACGCGTCCACGGCGCCGGGGTGGGCGATGTTGTCCCCGGTATCCACCACCAGGTCCGGCTCCAGCTCGGCCAACGACCGCACCCACGCCTGCTTGTGCCGCTGGCCAGGGGTCAGATGCAGGTCCGACAGGTGCAGGATCCGCAACGGCTGCGCGCCGGGGGCCAGCACGGGGACCGTGAACCGGCGCAGCGTGAACGCCTGGCGCTCGTACCCGGCGGCATACCCCACCCCGGCGGCCGCCACCCCGACGGCCAGCGCCGTGGCTCGGCGGACGTACGCGGCGAGGGCGGGCACCGGACCATCCTGGCAGAGGTCGGTCGGGCGGCCCTGACGCGGCAGACTGGGCCCATGCCCACACTCAAGGAGCGGCTGCGCGCTGACCTGGCCACCGCGATGAAGGCCCGGGACGAGACGACCGTGGCCACGCTGCGCCTGGCGTTGACCGCAGTCACCAACGACGAGGTGGCCGGGTCGGCAGCCCGAGAGCTGTCCGACGACCAGGTGCAAGCGGTACTGGTCCGCGAGTCTCGGAAGTACGCGGAGTCCTTCGAGGCGTTCCATTCAGCCGGACGGGCCGAGCAGGCGGCCGAGGAGCAGGCCCGGGCCGCGGTGCTCGCCCGGTACCTGCCGGCTCCGCTGGACGACGTCGAGCTCGACGAGCTGGTCGAGGCCGCGGTCCAGGCCACCGGAGCGGACTCCCCGCGCGCGATCGGGGCGGTCATGAAGGCGCTTGGCCCCCAGGTGGCCGGGCGGGCCGAGGGAGCCCGGGTGGCCGCGGTGGTCAAGGCCCGGCTGGCCCGCTGACCCGGGGCGCCAGCGGTGCGGGCGACCCGCTGGGTGTCGGCGTGGCGTCGGGTGCCGGCGTCCCGCTGGGTGTCGGCGTGGCGTCGGTGCGAGAGGGCGCGGGGCTCGGTGTGGGGCTCGACCCGTCCGACAGGTAGACCACCACCGGGCTGCCGGCGTACGCCACCGCCCCTGCTGCCGGCTGGGTGCGGGCCACGGTGCCGGCCGGAGCCGTCGCCGGGACCGGGTTTGCCGCGAGGCTCGGAACGAGCCCCCGTGCGGTCAGCCGGGCGACGGCCTGGTCAGCGGCCAGGCCGGTCAGGTCCGGGACGAGCACCGAACGCCCCCGGACGGTCGCCGGGTCCGGTGCGGCGAAAGCCGTGATCGGCGTGCTTGCCAGCGCGTCGCCCATCGCCTGCCGCCAGATCGGCCCGGGTAGCGACAAGCCGAAGACCTCCGGGTAGTACCGGCCGTTCACCGTCACCGAGCGCAGCGGGATCCGGGTCACCACGCCGTCGACGACCCGGCCGGGATCCCCGACCCACACGGCCGCGGCCAGCTCGGGGGTGTAGCCGTCGAACCACACGTCGTAGTTGTTGTCTGTGGTGCCGGTCTTGCCCGCTGCTGGGCGACCCAGGGACATGCGCGCGCCAGTCCGCCCCGGGTCCGGGCCGTCGATCACCCCGGCCAGCACGCTGGTGACCGTGTCGGCGACCGTGGCCGGCAGCACCTGGGTGCAGGTCGGAGCAGGCAGCGGGATGAGGCGGCCGTTCCGGTCGGTGACCGAGGTGATCGCCCGGGCCGGGCAGTACCGGCCGTGTGCGGCGAAGGTGGCGTAGGCGTTGGCCATGACCAACGGGGAGACATCGGCCGACCCCAGCACGAGCGAGGGGACTGGGGGTAGTGGCGCGCCGGTGGCGGTCGTGACTCCCATCGCCTGGGCCAGCCGGGCCGGTGCGCAGATACCGGTGCGCTGCTCCAGGGCGACGAAGTAGGTGTTCACCGACCGCCAGGTGGCGGTGCGCAGGTCGAAGGTGCCCGAGCCGGTCGAGTTGCTCACCGTGTACGGCGGGAAGGGTGCGCCGTTGGTGCAGCTGGTGAAACCGGTGAACGTCCGGGTCGCCGGGCTGAGGATGCGTGTGCCCAGCCCGATCCCCTGGGTGAGCGCGCTGGCCAGGGTGAAGATCTTGAAGGTGGAGCCGGGCTGGAAACCGTTGCTGCCACCGTAGGCGGCATCCGCTGCGTAGCTGACCATCGTCTGTCCCCGGGCGGCGTCCGTGCCCCACGTCCGGTTCTGGGCCATCGCCACGATCGCGCCCGTGCCCGGGGTGACCATGGCGATCGCCGCCCCCAGCCCGCTGGGGTCACGGGTGGGCACCGCCTGGTCCACGGCCCGCGCCGCGGCCTGCTGGATGCGGACGTCCAGGGTGGTGCGGATCGTCAGCCCGCCATCCAGCAGCAGGCGGACCCGATCGGTGACAGTCGGGCCGAACGCCGGATCGTTGCGGACGACGTTCAGCACGTAGTCGCAGAAGTACGGGGCCAGGGCGGTGGCGCAGCCGTTGGGCGTCGCGGTGGGGTGCACGCCGATCGGGATGGCCATCGCCGCGGTGGCCTGCGTACCGGTGAGGTACCCCAGCTGCGCCATCCGGGCCAGCACGACGTTGCGCCGCGCCCGAGAGGCGTCCGGGTGGGCCAGCGGGTCGTACGCGCTCGGATAGGCCACGATGCCGGCCAGGGTCGCGGCCTGGGACACGCTCAGATCGGCGGCGTGCACCCCGAAGTAGTGCCGGGCCGCGGCTTCGACCCCGTACGAGCCGTCGCCGAAGTAGGCGATGTTCAGGTAACGCTGGAGGATCTGGTCCTTGGTCAGCCGCTGCTCCAGGCCGATCGCGTACCGAAGCTCCCGCAGCTTGCGCAGGTAGCTGCGGGCCATGGCGGCCTGGGCGGCCTGCGGGTCCCCGTCGATCGTGGCCTGCTCGACCAGCACGTTCTTCACGTACTGCTGGGTCAGGGTGGACCCACCCTGCACGGCGCTGCCGGACTGGTTGGCCACGAAGGCGCGCAGCGTCCCCCGGATGTCGATCCCGCCGTGCTGGTAGAACCGGGAGTCCTCGATCGCCACGATCGCCTGGCGCATCACCGGGGAGATCGCGGCCAGCGGTACCACCACGCGGTTCTGGTCGTAGAAGGTGGCCAGCACCGAGCCGTCCGCAGCCAGGATCTTCGAGGCTTCCGGAAGCGGCGGCGTGGCCAGCTCGGCGGGCAGCTCGGAGAACCCGCGGGAGGCCGCCCGGACCCCCAGGCCGACTCCCGCCACCACCGGCAGCACCAGCGCAGCCAGCAGCGTGCCCATGACGGTGGCCAGGACCACGAGCTGGGCGAAGCGCCGCGGACGGTGCATGCGGCTCAGGGTACGGTCCCGCGACCGGGATAGCCCGAAGGGACTAGATGAGTTTGGGCCTAACGGAGACTGTCGCGTGTTACGTCCGGTTACGTACCGTCCATTGACAGGCGACCGAGAGTACCAGGCAGCGAGCGGTGTGTCCGGGTGGTACGGGAGCGGACTCAGAGTGACGGGTGGTGATCACGGTGAGCGGTGCTGGGTCGGGTGGCCTCGCTCGATCGTGGCCGGCGAACGCCGCCTGTCGCAGCGGTGACCCGGATGCCCTGTTCGTGCAGGGGGCTGCACAGAACCGAGCCAAGGCGGTGTGCGCGCGTTGTCCGGTGCGCCTGCCCTGTCTGGCCGATGCCCTGGACAATCGGGTCGAGTTCGGGGTGTGGGGGGGGACGACCGAGCGGGAGCGTCGTGCCCTGTTGCGTCGTCGGCCCGAAGTCGTGTCCTGGAGCCGGTTGCTGGAGTCGGCGGCCGGGTTGGGGGTTGGCGTGCCGGGAACGGCCTCCCGGCTCCCCGTCGCCATGTGACCGTACGGCGCCGCGCCGGGTTCGTACGACCGGCGGGGTTGGGCGCGGGCCCGAGGAGGGGAGGGCCCGCGCCCCGGGCGCGATCGCGCCCGGGGCCGTTGGGACCACGAGTCGCCCTCAGCCCAGCGCCGCGCCGATGGTCCGGAGCCCGGCCAGGTCGTGGACGTCCTCGGCCTGCGCCGGGACCTCGACGATCGGGACCGCGGGATGGGCGGCCTGAAAACGGTCCCGCAACCGGGACTCGCGGACCGCTACCGCCATCCGATCCGCGTGCAGCCGGAGAAGCCGCTCGGTCAGCCCGAAGGTGTCCTGCTCCTGGAGGTTGTCGGCGGCCGCCACGGCGCGTGCCGCGGTGAGCCGGGCCAACCCTCCGTTGCCCACCGGGTGGGTGCGGTTGAGCACCATCCCGGCCAGCGGCATCCGCTCGGCGGCCAGGCGTTCGGCGAAGTAGGAGGCTTCCCGCAGCGCATCCTGCTCGGGTGAGGCGACCACCAGGAACGATGTGCCCGGTGCCTGCAGCAGCCGGTACGTCTGGTCGGCGCGTT
>JAJYSQ010000117.1 GCA_021793495.1 Actinomycetes bacterium | reverse complement strand
GAACGCGAGCACCACTTCGTCGGGGTGGTGGCCGGGGACGTGTCAGCCGAGCGAGGAAGGCAGCGGTGCCGTGGTGCATGATCTCGACCCTCGTGTCTGCGACCCGCTCGTGCTGGATGAGATCGAGCTCTACGGCGAGCTGGTCATCGCCGCCTCGCGCAGCGACCGGAACCTGACGCTGGAAGAGATCGACGAGGTGCTGGGCGTCGTCCAGGGCTGATGGTGCCGGGCCCGCGGGGCTCGCCCCGTCCCAGCGACGAGACCTCTAGGGTGTCCGCATGACGGTACGCATCGCCTCGGTCGCCCTCGACGTGCCCGACCTGCCGGCTGCTGAGGCCTTCTGGTCGGCGACCCTGGGGTACGTGCGTACCGGTGACGGGCCGGGGTGGGTCTACCTGGGCGACCCGGCCGGTACGGCTCCCGGGGTGTTCCTGCAGCACGTCGGCCGGCCGGTACGGCCCGGGGCCCGTCGCTCGCCGAAGGCCGCGCCCGCCGTGCGCAAGAACGCGGTGCACCTCGACCTCGTGGCCCTGGACCTCGCTGGTGAGGAGCAGCGACTGCACGCGCTCGGTGCCCGACGGGTGGCCGAGCACCGCAGCGACTCGGGGGGACACTGGGTCACGATGCGCGACCCGTCCGGACACGTCTTCGACATCGTCGAGGCCCGTGCCGACCAAGAGGGCCGCGGGGAGCCTGCAGAGATGGTCGCCGGAGAGCCCGCCGGGACGGTCGCGCCCGAGCGGTGAGCACCGGTCGCGGCCAGCGGGTGGCTCAGGGGACGAGCTCGTACCCAGCCTCGTCCACGGCAGCGGCCACCTGCTCGACATCCACCGCGTCACCGTCGACGGTCACCGTCCCAGCATCGAGGTCGACGTGGATGCCGGTCACCCCGGGCACGGCCGCGACCTCGCGGGTCACGGCGTCCACGCAGTGCTGGCAGGTCATCCCGGCGACCCGGTAGGTGTCGGTGCTCATGGCGGTCTCCTGGTGCTCGGGGTGCCGCACGGTGCCGGCGGCAGGTGCGGTGGCGGGCGCGGTCAGGACCTCACCAGCCGGGCGATCGCCGCCGAGGCCTCCTTGATCTTCTCGTCGGCCTCGGGGCCGCCGTTGGCGATGGCGTGCGCCACGCAGTGCCCGATGTGCTCGTCGAGCAGACCGAGAGCCACGGCCTGCAGCGCTCGGGTGACCGCGGAGATCTGGGTGACGATGTCGATGCAGTAGGCGTCGGAGTCCACCATCCGCTCCAGCCCGCGGACCTGACCCTCGATCCGCCGCAGCCGCTTGGTGTACTCGTCCTTCTGGTGGGTGTACCCCCAGCTCGGGGCCGGGGTGCTCGCGCCGCTCTCCATCACGCCCCCACATTACCCCTAGGGGGTAGGGGTACAGCAAGAGCGACGATCACGGGCGTCAGCCGCTGGTCGGAGTGCGCCGCTCGGCGATCTCGGCGAGGCGGTCCAGGCTGGCTCGCATCGCGGCCTCGTTGCGCTCGGGGATGCCCATCCGCTCCAGCATCCGCGGGGCGCGTGCCTGGGCATACGCGAAGGTCTCGGTGACCTGGCTCCCGCCGCGGTCGTTCGGGGCTACCTCGTACCGCCACACGTGGTGGCCGGCGTGGCGCCAGGCGATCCTGCGGCCCTCGTCGAACTCGACGACCTCGTTGGTCGTCCGGTACGCCAGTGCCACACCCAGCACCCGCATCCGCATGGCCATGGTGAACCGCGAGCCCGCACCCAGGCGGCTCGGTCCGGCGAGCTGGCGGTGGACGGTCCCGGAGCCGTCCAGCAGCGGGTGCACCCGCGGGTCGGTGATCAGCGCGAACACCCTCCCTGGGTCGGCGTCGATGTCACGGGTGACCGAGCGGGTACGGAAGTCCGTCATCGGTGCAGCGTACCCGGCTCAGCCGAACCGTCCGGTGACGTAGTCCTCGGTGGTCTTCTGGGAGGGGGTGGAAAAGATCGTCGCTGTCGGTCCCATCTCGACCAGCCGGCCGGGCTGGCCGGCCCCGGCGATGGTGAAGAACGCGGTGGTCTGGCTGACCCGGGCAGCCTGAGCCATGTTGTGCGTGACGATGACGATGGTGAAGCGCTCCTTGAGCTCCAGCATCAGGTCCTCGATCGCCAGGGTGGAGATCGGGTCCAGGGCCGAGCATGGCTCGTCCATCAGCAGCACCTCGGGCTCGACCGCGATCGCGCGGGCGATGCACAGGCGCTGCTGCTGACCACCGGACAGCCCCGCCCCGGGCCGGTGCAGCCGGTCCTTGACCTCGTCCCACAGGTTGGCCCGCCGCAACGCCTGCTCGACGAGCTCGTCGCTGCCCCGCCCCCGGCGGGCCCCGTTCAGCCGCAGCCCGGCGGCCACGTTCTGGTAGACCGTCATGGTGGGAAACGGGTTGGGCTTCTGGAAGACCATGCCGATGGTGCGCCGTACCGCGACCGGGTCGACGCCGGGGTCGTAGAGGTCCTCGTCATCCAGGAGGATCTTGCCCTCCACCCGGGCGCCGAGGACCAGCTCGTGCATCCGGTTCATGGTTCGCAGCACGGTGGTCTTCCCGCACCCGGACGGTCCGATGAACGCGGTGATGTGCCGCTCCTGGATGGTCAGCGACACGTCCTCCACCGCCAGGGTGGACCCGTAGTACGCGTGCACCCCGGACATCTCGATGCGCTGGGCCATCAGGGTCTCCCGCAGCTGGGGTGGGCCCCGGCCAGCCAGCCGGGCGCCGGTCGTCGTCGACCAGGGCTCATCGGCGGTTCACCGTGCTGGCGACACGCGCGAGCAGCCGGGCGGCGACGTTCAACCCGAGAATGATCAGCACGAGAGCGAGTGCCGCCGCCCACGCCCGGTCGATCGCTGCCGGGTAGGGTTGTTGTGCCTCGTTGAAGATGAACAACGGGAGCCCCGACTGGGCCCCGGAGAACGGGTCGGCGTTGATCGACGGGTTGCCGAACACGGTCAGGAGCAAGGGGGCGGTCTCCCCGATCACCCGGGCGATTCCCAGCATGACCCCGGTGACGATGCCGGTGAGCGCGGTCGGCAGCACCACCTTCAGGATCGTGCGCCACACCGGCACCCCGAGAGCCAGGCTCGCCTCGCGCAGTCCGTGGGGGACCAGCCGGATGATCTCCTCCGTGCTGCGCACGACCGTCGGCAGCATCAGCACAGCCAGGGCCAGCGATCCGGCGAAACCGGAGAACGAGAACCCCAGGAGCAGGATCCAGAACGCGTAGATGAACAGCCCCGCGACGATCGAGGGCAGCCCGGTCATCACGTCGACGACCAACCCGACCGCTCGGCCCAGGCGGGCCGCGTGCCCGTACTCCGCCAGGTACACCGCGACCCCCAGCCCGATGGGGACCGCCAGGGCCGCGGCGATACCGACCTGCTCGATGGTGCCGAGGATCGCCTGGTAGGCGCCGCCACCCGGTTGCTGCTCGGCCACGTTGCGCATCGAGTGCAGCAGGAAGGTCGCGTCGAACCGGTGCATCCCCTGGGCGACGGTGTACCCGAGCACCAGGACCAGCGGGATGAGTGCCATCAGCAGGGCCGCGCCGAGCAGTGTCCCGGCCAGCCGGTCGATGCATCGCCGACGACCCTCGACGCCGGCCGAGATCGCGGTGGACGCGACCAGGTAGGTGGCGACGGCGACCAGCACCACGCCGGAGCGCCCGGAGACGACGGTGGTCTTCTCGGTCACCTCAGCCACGGCCAGCGACCCGCCAGCCACCGCGTACGGCGTCCATCGTGGCAGCCGCCGGCCCCGGGTGATCACCGCGGTGCTCCGAGGGTGTTGCGGTGCCGGACGATCACCGCTCGGGCGAGGAGGTTCACCACGAGGGTGAAGGCGAACAGCACCAGTCCGGAGGCGATCAGCGCCCCGCGCCCGATCGTTCCCGCATCGCCGAACGCGTTGGCGATGTTCGCGGCGATCGTGTTCCCCCCAGGGGTGAGGATGTGCACGGAGATGTCGAAGTTCGCACTGAGCACCAGGGCCACCGCGATCGTCTCCCCCAGAGCCCGCCCCAGGCCCAGCACCGCCGCACTGACCAGCCCGGGCCGCCCGTGCGGCAGCACCGCGGTGCGGATCATCTCCCAGCGGGTCGCCCCCAGCGCGTAGGCCGCCTCGACCTGCTCGACCGGCGTGGTGAGGAACACCTCGCGGGAGATCGCCGCGATGATCGGCAGCACCATCACGGAGAGCACGAGCGAGGCGGCGAAGACCGAACGGCCGTAGGTCTGGTTCGAGGCGAACACGGGGATGAACCCCAGGTGGTCGGCGAGGAAGGCGGACAACGGGATCAGGTGGGGGACCAGGACGATCAGCCCCCACAGGCCATACACCACGCTGGGCACCGCGGCCAGCAGGTCCACCAGGTACCCGAGCGGGACGCTGACCCGACGCGGGGCGTACTGCGTGAGGAACAGCGCGGTGCCGACCGACACCGGCAGGGCGATCAGCAGTGCCAGCACCGAGGTCATCAGGGTGCCGAGGGCCAGGGCGGCGATACCGAACCTCGGGGGGTTCTCGTCCGGCGACCAGTGACGTTCGGTGAGGAAGTTGGCTCGGTCCGCTCGCAGTGCCGGCACGGCCTCGACGATCAGGAAGATGGTGATCGCCGCCAGGATCATCAGCACCACGATCCCTGCCGCGGTGACCACCAGCCGAAACGCCCGGTCACCGCGCACCCCCGGGCCTCGGTGCAGCGATCCACCCCTGGCGGAGTCTGCCTGGTCCAGCAGCTGGAGGTTCACCGACAGCTACCGAGAGGTGGGCATGGTAGCCCCGGTGGTGAGGCGGTGCGGGCTCCCGGCATCAGCCCAGGTTGCCGACGGCGGTGGCGATGTCGGCACGCAGGTTCTCGGGCAGCGGGAGGTACCCGGCGTCCTGGAGCAGCCCTTGGCCCCTCGGGCTGGAGGCGTACCCCAGGAACCCCTTGAGCAGGGGGAGCTTGTCCGCCGGGTTGCCCTGGGCGCAGACGATCTCGTACGTCACCAGGACCGCCGGGTACACCGACGGCTCGGTGGAGGCGTAGTCGAACTTCAGGGT
Organism: Actinomycetes bacterium; assembly: GCA_021793495.1. Classification (GTDB taxonomy): domain Bacteria; phylum Actinomycetota; class Actinomycetes; order JAJYSQ01; family JAJYSQ01; genus JAJYSQ01. The sequence continues at coordinate 1,112 of JAJYSQ010000117.1, read as the reverse complement.
GACGTCGGGAGCCGTGCCCACGACCTGCGCCTTGGACAGGAAGGTGATCGCGGCCTGGTTGCTGACCGCCACGTAGCTGCCGGAGGCGTTGGTGATCTGTGCCATGGCGACGTTGTTCTGCTGGGCGAAGGACAGCTCGATGTACCCGATGCCCCCCGTGGTGGACGTGATGCCCTGGGTCACCCCCTGGTTGCCCTTCGCGCCCTGGCCGCCTGGTCCCTTCCAGTCCTTGTTCGCCGCCGACGTCCACGCGCCCTTGCCGAGGTTGTTCAGGTAGTTCGTGAAGTTGTACGTGGTACCAGAGCCGTCGGAGCGGTGGAAGGTCTGGATGCCCAGGTTCGGCAGGGCCACCCCGGAGTTCTGGGCGGTGATCTCCGGGTCGTTCCAGTGGGTGATGGTGCCGGCGAAGATCTTGGCGACCGTCGGGGAGCTCAGCTTCAGCGTCGTGATCCCTGGGAGGTTGTACCCGACCACGATCGCCCCCGCCACCATCGGCAGGTTGATCGCGGCGCCGGAGGCGCACCGAGCGTCCGCCGCCTGCTGCTGGGCGCCCGGCTTCAGTGCGAAGTCTGACCCCGCGAAGTCCACCTTGCCGTCGCTGAACTGCTGCACCCCGGCACCCGAGCCGCCGCCGCCGTAGTTGATCGTGGCCTGGGAGCACGCCTGCTGATACTTCTGGGTCCACAGTGAGATCGCGTTGGCCTGGGCGGTCGACCCGGCAGCGGTGAGCGTCCCGCTGGCGCAGAGGACCGCGTCCGCCGCCGGGCTCGCACCCGAGGCCACGGAGCCCGACGACGTGGGGCCGGTGCCGCCGGCGGTGGACGCGGGCGTGTTGTTGTTCGTGCCGCAGGCGGTGAGCGCCACGGCGCCGATCGCGACCACGGTGGCCAGTCGGGCGGTGCGGGGGAACGTCACGTCGGGTCCTTCCGGGAGGGGGCAGGCCGGTCCGGCACCCGCCGGACGACGTCATGGACGGTAGGACGCCAACATGACTCGACCCAGAGGATGGCGTGAACGCACGATGACGAGTCCATGACTAGATCATGACCGTCCCGGCGACCAGCTCCCGCAGCTGTCGCTGCCACGACAGCGGTCAGCTGACGAAGCGCAGA
>JAJYSQ010000116.1 GCA_021793495.1 Actinomycetes bacterium | reverse complement strand
GACGTTCGTCATGGAACCCCTTCCGGGAGGACCACTCCCGCGGCAAGGGAGTGATGGGGGTCACGCTGTGAAGCGCGTCACAGTTAGGGTTGCCATACACGTAGGGGTATGTCAAGGGCTCATGACGGATCGAGGACATCTCTTGGTAATCACGCGGACACCGACCGGGTGGCCCGGATGACGGTGCACGATCTCGCCTGCGACCGTTGCGGGGCGCGGCTGGCCGGGATCACCCCCGGCGGGGCCGGCGCGGGGACCGACGTGGTCCCACCGGCCCTGCTCGGGGTCCGGTTCGTCTACCACCCCGGGGACCCCGACCTGCGCGACAACTCCGGCCTGGTCTGCCCGGCGTGCTGGGCGACGTTGACCGAGGCCATGGGCATGGTGGACCGGACCGACCGGTGCGCGGTGTGCGAGCAACCGGTCACCCGGCACACCAGCCTGCACCTGCACCGGTACGACACGACCGGCACCTGGCGGCTGTGCGCTGGGCACGCGGTGGCGTTCCTCAACGATCTGCGCACGGTGGCCCCGCTGCTGGACCCGGAGACCTTCCGCTTCCCGCTGGCCGGGTTGGACCAGTGAACGCCCCGCCGGCCGGTCAGATGTTGAACCCCAGGGCGTGCATCTGCTCGCGTCCGGCGTCGGTGATCTGCTCGGGGCCCCACGGCGGCATCCACACCCAGTTGATCGCGAAGTCGGTGACCATGCCGGACAGGGCGTCGTGGGTCTGGGACTCGATCAGGTCGGTCAGCGGGCACGCGGCCGAGGTGAGCGTCATGTCGATGGTGGCCACGTTCCGGTCATCGACGTGCACCCCGTACACCAGTCCCAGATCTACCACGTTGATGCCGATCTCGGGGTCGACGACGTCGCGCATCGCCTCGAGGACGTCCTCCTCCCCCACCGGGGGGGTCTCGCCAGCGATCTCCGGGGTGCGGGTGTTGTCGGTCATCGGGGCCTCCTACGGGGTGGGTTCGCCGGTAGCGGGGCGGGTGCCCAGGACCTGGACCACCGCGTCTTTCCACGCCAACCAGCCGAGCAGCGCGCACTTGACCCGGGCCGGGTACCGCGCCACGCCGGCCAGCGCGACGGCGTCGGCCAGCCGGTCGACGTCCGGGGCCACCTGGCCGAGCCCCAGCATCAGCCGGTGGAACTCGGCCTCGACCTCCAGCCCCTCGGCGACCGTCGCCCCGACCAGCAGGTCGGCCATGATGGAGGTGGACGCTTGGCTGATCGAGCAGCCGTCGCCGTCGTAGGACACGTCCTCCACGACCGTCTCGTCGCCCGACCCACGCAGCCGGACCCGCAGTGTGATCTCGTCCCCGCAGGTGGGGTTGGTGTGGTGCACCTCGATGTCGTACGGCGCCCGCAACCCCTTGTGGTGCGGGCGCCGGTAGTGATCGAGGATGATCTCCTGGTAGAGCGCGTCGGCGGACATCAGCCGAACACCTCCCGGACCCGCCGCAGCCCGGCCACCAGCGCATCCACCTCACCGGTCGTGGTGTAGAGCCCGAACGACGCCCGCGTGGTGGACGGCAGTCCGAAGCGGGAGCAGACCGGTCGGGCACAGTGGTGACCGACACGGACCGCCACGCCAGCGAAGTCCAGCAGCTGGCCGACGTCGTGCGGGTGGATGCCGTCCATCACGAACGACACCGCCGAGCCCCGGTCCACCGGCGTGCTCGGCCCGATGATCCGCAGGCCCGGCAGCTCGGCCAGCGCCCCCAGCGCATACGCCGTCACCTGATGCTCGTGCGCCGCGATCGCCGGCATGCCCACGCCGGTCAGGTACGTCACGGCCGCTCCCAGCCCGATGGCCTCGGCGATCGGTGGGGTGCCGGCCTCGTACTTGTGGGGCAGCGCGGCGTAGGTCGCCGACTCCATGGTGACCGTGTCGATCATCTCGCCCCCACCGAGGAACGGCGGCAGCGCCTCGAGCACCTCACGCCGGCCCCAGAGCACGCCGATGCCGGTGGGTGCGCACATCTTGTGCCCGGTGAACGCCACCAGGTCGGCGCCCAGGGTGCTCACGTCCAACGGCAGGTGCGGGGCGGACTGGGAGGCGTCGACGAGCACCAGCGCCCCGACCTCGTGGGCCCGCCGGGCGATCTCGGTCACCGGGTTGATCGTGCCGAGGATGTTCGAGACGTGCACGACCGCGACGATCGTGGTGGCCGGGGTGAGCAGCTCGTCGAGACGGGACAGGTCCAGCCGCCCGGAGTCGGTGATGCCCAGCCAGCGCAGCCGGGCACCGGTCCGCTGGGCGAGCAGCTGCCAGGGCACGAGGTTGGAGTGGTGCTCCATCTCGGTGACCAGGATCTCGTCGCCCGGGCCCACCCGGTACGGCGGATCGGCGAGCATCATCGTGAAGGCGACCAGGTTGATCGCCTCGGTGGAGTTCTTGGTGAACACCACGGTGTCCCGGTCCGGGGCGTTGATGAACCGGGCGACCGAGTCCCGGGCCTGCTCGTACAGCCCGGTGGCCTCCTCCGCCAGGGTGTGCACGCCGCGGTGGACGTTCGCGTTGTGCCGCAGGTAGAAGTCCTCGACCGCCTCGAGGACCGCACGTGGCTTCTGCGACGTGGCCGCGGAGTCCAGGTAGACCAGCGGCCGGTCCCCGTGGACCAGCCGGTCCAACGCCGGGAAGTCCTTGCGGACCGCCTCGACGTCGTAGCCGGGGGCGCCGCCCGTGCCCGGGGAGGCCGACGCCTGCGTCACGCCGCCGACCCTTTCACGTACCGCTCGTACCCGTCGGCCTCCAGGACCTCGGCCAGCTCCGGACCGCCCTCGTCGACCACCCTGCCGTCGACGAAGACGTGCACGAAGTCGGGACGGACGTACCGCAGGATCCGTTGGTAGTGGGTGATGAGCAGCACCCCGGTCTGACCGGTGGCCCGGACCCGGTTGATCCCCTCGGAGACCACCCGTAGCGCGTCGATGTCCAGGCCGGAGTCGGTCTCGTCCAGGATCGCGATCGCCGGGCGGAGCAGCTCGAGCTGGAGGATCTCGTGGCGCTTCTTCTCCCCGCCGGAGAACCCCTCGTTCAGGCTGCGCTCGGCGAAGGTCGGATCCATCTCCAGACGGGCCATCGCCTCCTTCTGCTCCTTGACCCAGGCCCGCAGCTTCGGCGCCTCGCCGCGGCGGGCGGTGACCGCGGTGCGCAGGAAGTTCGCCGTGGACACCCCCGGGACCTCCACCGGGTACTGCATCGCGAGGAAGATCCCGGCCCGGGCACGCTCGTCGACCTTCATCGCGAGCACGTCCTCGCCGTCCAGGGTGACGGTCCCGGAGGTCACCGTGTACCGCGGGTGCCCGGCTACCGCGTAGGACAACGTCGACTTGCCCGAGCCGTTCGGGCCCATGAAGGCGTGGGTCTCACCCGCGCGGATCGTCAGGTCCACCCCGCGCAGGATCTCCCGGGGACCGTTCTCGGCCTCGACGGTGACGTGCAGGTCTCGGATGTCCAGCGTGGCCATGGCGGGGGCGTCTCCTCGGGTCGGTCGGTGCGGGTCGGGTGGGTCGGTGCTACTCGGGGAGGTGGACCAGGACGTCGTCGCCCTCGATCGTGACGGGGTAGACCGGGACCGGCCTGGTCGCCGGCAGGGACAGGGCGGCGCCGGTGACCAGGTCGAAGCGCGAGCCGTGCAGCCAGCACTCGATGGTCCGGTCACCGACCTCGCCCTCGGCCAGCGAGACGTTCGCGTGCGAGCAGACGTCGTGGATCGCGTAGACCTGCCCGTCGCTGCGCACCAGGCAGATCGGTACGCCCGCGACGAGCACCCGCAGAGCGCCTCTCTCCGGGATCTCCTCGACCCGTCCGGCCGCTCGCACCGTGCTCACGACAGCTCGCGTTCGACGGCGGCCAGCAGCCGGTCGGTGATCTCGGGGACTCCGATCTGGGTGATCACCTCGGCGAAGAACCCTCGGACCACCAGGGCCCGGGCCGAACGCTCGTCGATGCCGCGGGACATCAGGTAGAACAGCTGCTCGTCATCGAAGCGTCCGGTCGCGCTGGCGTGCCCGGCCCCGATGATCTCGCCGGTCTCGATCTCGAGGTTCGGCACGGAGTCGGCCCGCGCTCCGTCGGTGAGCACGAGGTTGCGGTTCATCTCGTAGGTGTCGGTGCCGACCGCCGCGGCCCGGATGAGCACGTCGCCCACCCAGACCGTGTGCGCATCCTCGCCCTGCAGCGCCCCCTTGTACGTCACCCGGCTGCGGCAGTGCGCCACCGCGTGGTCGACGAACAGGCGGTGCTCCAGGTGCTGGCCGGCGTCGGCGAGGTAGAGCCCGAGCAGCTCGACCTCGGCGTGCCCCCCGGTGAAGCCCACCTGCGGGACGAGGCGTACCACGTCTCCGCCCAGGGTGACCACCGCGTGCCGCAGGTAGGCGTCGCGCCCCAGACGCGCGTAGTGGTACCCCAGGTGCACGGTGCCGCCCGCCCAGTCGACCAGGGTGACCAGGACCAGTCGGGCCCCGTCGGCGACGTGCACGACCACGTTCTCCGCCAGGGTCGCCGAGCCGCGCAGGTCGACCACGACGACGGCCGACGACCCCGGCTCCGCCCGTACCTGCAGGTGGGCGAAGGACGGCTCGAGGCTGCTTCCGGTGACGGTGACCCAGGTGGGCCGGGCCGCTGTCGCGCCGGCCGGCACGCTGATCACGGTGGCCGTCGCCACGCCGGCCAGCGCGGTCGCGCTGACCCGCTCCGACGGGGTGAACCCGTCGCGCAACCGAGGATCGTTGCCGGGCAGGCTGGTCACCACGACCGCCGGGTCCGGGTCCACCACGACCTCCAGAGCCCCGGTGGCTCGCGGGCTCTCGTGCAGGCCACGGACCCGGTCCAGCGGGGTGAACCGCCACTCCTCCTCCCGCCCGGTCGGCACGCCGAAGGCCGCCGGGTCGAAGGAGGCGGTGCGCTCGGCACGGTTGGCCGCCGGGACGATGGTGACCTCCCGCTCGGTGTACGTCGCGGTCATCAGCCGACGGACCCTTCCATCTGCAGCTCGATGAGCCGGTTGAGCTCCAGCGCGTACTCCATCGGCAGCTCCCGGGCGATCGGCTCGATGAACCCCCGGACGATCATCGCCATCGCCTCGTCCTCGGTCAGCCCCCGGCTCATCAGGTAGAACAGCTGCTCCTCGCTGACCTTCGACACGGTCGCCTCGTGCCCCATCGACACGTCGTCCTCGCGGACATCGACGTACGGGTAGGTGTCCGACCGGCTGATCGCGTCGATCAGCAGCGCGTCACACTTGACCGTGGACCGCGAGTGGTGCGCGCCGGGAAGGATCTGCACCAGCCCCCGGTAGGAGGTGCGTCCCCCACCGCGGGCCACCGACTTGCTGATGATCGTCGAGGAGGTGTTCGGGGCGCAGTGCACCATCTTCGACCCGGCGTCCTGGTGCTGGCCCGGACCGGCCATGGCCACCGACAGCGTCTCGCCCTTCGCGTGCTCACCCATCAGCCACACCGCCGGGTACTTCATGGTCACCTTCGACCCGAGGTTGCCGTCGATCCACTCCATCGTCGCGCCCTCGTAGGCGACGGCCCTCTTGGTGACCAGGTTGTAGACGTTGTTCGACCAGTTCTGGATGGTCGTGTACCGGCACCGGGCGTGGGGCTTGACGATGATCTCCACGACCGCGGAGTGCAAGGAGTCCGAGGTGTAGATCGGCGCGGTGCACCCCTCGACGTAGTGCACGTAGGCACCCTCGTCGACGATGATCAGGGTTCGCTCGAACTGGCCCATGTTCTCGGTGTTGATCCGGAAGTACGCCTGCAGCGGGATGTCCACGTGCACCCCGGGTGGGACGTAGATGAACGATCCGCCGGACCACACCGCGGTGTTCAGCGACGCGAACTTGTTGTCCCCGGTCGGGATCACCGTGCCGAAGTACTCGCGGAACAGCTCTTCGTGCTCGCGCAGGCCGGAGTCGGTGTCCAGGAAGATGACGCCCTTCTCCTCGAGGTCGGCACGGATCTTGTGGTAGACGACCTCGGACTCGTACTGCGCGGCGACCCCGCTGACCAGTCGCTGGCGCTCGGCCTCCGGGATCCCCAGGCGGTCGTAGGTCCGCTTGATGTCCGCCGGCAGCTCCTCCCAGGACGTGGCCTGCTCCTCGGTGGAGCGCACGAAGTACTTGATGCGGTCGAAGTCGATGCCCG
>JAJYSQ010000115.1 GCA_021793495.1 Actinomycetes bacterium | reverse complement strand
CAGTCGCGCGGCCTCTCGTGCGTAGGCGCGCACGGTGTGCTCGGACCGGCCACGCTCGAGACGCAGGTGGTCGACGAACGCCTCGAGGACCGCCTCGTCGTCGTTGCCGGTCCGGGGACCGCGACCTGTGGACATGCCACCAGTGTGTCTCATGGGCGCGGACCGCTGCAGCTCATGGGACGGGCCGGGCACGTCGGGCTCTGCCCTCAACCGTGACGACCAGCCCGAGCAGCTCCAGCCGGGCCAGCGTCGAGGCGACGTCCCGGGGGGTGAATCCGATCTCCTGGGCGATCCGACGCTCTCCCAGCCAGGAACGTGGCGGGACCGCGTCCAGCACCCTGCGGTCGGCGGGGCTGAGCAGGTCGAGCTCATCCTGGATGGCGTAGCTGCTCTCCCCTGCCGCCGGCCCGCCGGGGAGCAGGTCGAGCAGCTCGGAGGGCTCGGTGATCAGCACCGCTCCGCATTCGCGGATCAGTCGATGGCACCCGGCGCTGGCTGCGGAGGTGACCGGCCCCGGGACCGCGCCGACCGGGCGCGAGAGGTCATCGGCGCGCCGCGCGGTCGACAGCGCCCCGGAGCGCCACGACGCCTCGACCACGACCACGGCGTGCGACAGCGCGGCGATCAGGCGGTTGCGGGACAGGAATCTCCACCGGGTCGGGGCGGTGCCGGGCGGGGCCTCGGAGACCAGCAGATGACGTTCGCGGATCTGTTCGAGCAGGCGCGTGTTGCCGCGCGGATAGAGGGCGTCGAGACCGCCGGCCAGGACCGCGACGGTGGCACCGTCATCTGCGGCCAGGGCTCCGCGGTGGGCGGCGGCGTCGATGCCGTAGGCTCCGCCCGAGACCACGGTCCCTCCGCGGGCGGCGAAGGCGGCGGCCAGGGTGGCGGCGGTGTCCTCGCCATAGGGCGTCGAGGCGCGGGAGCCGACCAGGGCGACCGAACGGGGGCCGCAGAGCTGATCGAGCGGGCCCGGTCCGTGCACCCACAGGCAGTGCGGCGCGGTCTCCTGCAGGTCCGTCAGCTGCTCCGGCCATTCCTCGTCCTGCGGGGTGAGCACCCGGATGCCTCGTCGCTGCGCGCCGTCGAGCACCGCCTCGACATCCACGGTGGACAGGCGCGCCTGCCAACGACTCAGGGCCCGTCCGGCCCGTCCGCCGGCGTGGGAGCCGGAAGGATCGGTGGCCTCGCTCGGCACGTCACCGTGCAGGCGCCGCACCAGCTCGGAGGCGTCCCCTTCGCGGGCCACTCGCAGCGCCTCAACGGGCCCGAGCCGACTGCGGGCCACGAGGGCCACGGCGTCGGAGGGTTCGGCGATCAGCGACCAGGTGATGCGGGCGAGACGGTCGGTGTCGAGGATGGGGTCGCTCATCGATGCTCTCCTTCACGAAGGGCCAGCGCCGACCCGATCTGGTCGGCTCCGGGACGGTCGACCTCATCGAGGTCGGCCAGGGTCCAGGCCAGGCGCAGCACCCGGTCGTGGCCCCGCAGGGTCAGCCGGCCCTGCGCGACGGCACGATCGAGCAGGCGGCGCTGGTCGGGCTCCGGGGCGAAGCTGCGACGCAGCTCCGGTCCGGGCAGGCGGGCATTGGTGGCCCAGGGGTGGTCGGCGAAGCGTTCACGCTGCCTCGCACGGGCGGAGGCCACCCGCTCAGCGATGACCGCGCTGGGCTCCGCGTCGATGCCGCCACTGCGGTGGATGTCCACGGGACCGACGGTGATGCGCATGTCGATGCGGTCCAGCACGGGTCCGGACAGGCGAGCCAGGTAGCGGCGCCGCTGCAGCGGCGTGCAGCGGCACTCGTCGCCGCGGCCGAAGGCCTTCCCGCAGGGGCAGGGGTTGGCGGCCAGGACCAGCTGGAAGCGTGCCGGGTACCGGGTCACGCCCCGTGCCCGGTGGATGGTGATGTCCCCGGCCTCCAAGGGTTCGCGCAGTGCCTCCAGGACGCGCGCGGGGAACTCGGGCGCCTCGTCGAGCAGCAGCACGCCGGCATGGGCGCGGGAGATGGCGCCCGGCATGGCGATGCCGGGTCCTCCTCCGACCACAGCGGCGGGGGTGGCGGTGTGATGGGGGTTCTCGAACGGGGGCTGTGTGCGCAGGCCCTGCAGGGCGTCGAAGCGACCGGCCACGGAGTGGATGGCGGAGACCGCCAGGGCATCATCGGTCCCGAGGGGCGGAAGGATGCCGGGGATCCTCGAGGCGATCATGGTCTTGCCGGCTCCCGGCGGCCCGATGAGCAACAGGTGGTGCCCGCCGGCCGCGGCCACCTCGGCGGCGCGGCGGGCCTGGGCCTGCCCGACCACGTCCCGGAAGTCGGGGGCGGGGCCCCGGTCGTCCGCGGCCAGGTCCGGCTGGAGACGGTGCGGGCCGACGACGCGCAGAGCCGGGCGTGCGATGGGGATCGGGACCTGCGAGCCCCAGCGGCGCAGGACGGTGGCCAGGTCCGGCGCTCCGTCGACCTCGAGGCCCTCGACCAGGCGGGCCTCCGCCAGGTTCTCCTCGGGCACGACGGCCCGGGTGACCCCGTGGTCTCGGGCCGCGAGCAGGGCCGGCAGCACGCCGGGCACCGGTCGCAGACGGCCGTCGAGACCGAGTTCGCCCAGGTGGACGGTGCGGGACGGGCCCCGGGAGGGCAGATCGCCCTGGGCATCGACCACGGCGATGGCGATCGCCAGGTCGAAGCCCGAGCCGTGCTTGGGAAGCCAAGCGGGCGTCATGTTCACCGTGATCCGGCGCTGTGCGAGACGGATTCCGCTGCGGGCGGCGGCCGCCCGGACCCGGTCCCGGGCCTGCAGGGTCGAGGAGTCGGGCAGGCCGACCACCGAGAAGGCGGGCAGGCCCGGAGAGACGTCGGCCTCGACCTCGACGACGGTGCCCTCGAGGCCCATCAGGGTGATCGACAGCGTGCGTGCGTGTCCCATCAGCCCACGGCCCGCAGATGCTCGAGGGCGAAGGTGTCGTCCACCTGGGCGTGGATCGCGATCACATCCAGGCGCACGTCGCGGTGCGGGACCTGGTGGTCCATCAGGAACTCCCCGGCCAGGCGACGCAGCCGGCGCAGCTTGGCCGGGGTGACGGCGGCCTGCGGGAGCCCGGTGACGAAGGAGCGGCGGGTCTTGACCTCGATGAAGACCAGAGTGGTCGCCTCGAGCGCCACGATGTCCAGCTCCCCCTGGGTCAGGCGCAGGTTGCGTTCGATGATCTGCCAGCCCTGGCGCTGCAGCTGCCGCACGGCCAGCTCCTCGCCGAGCCTGCCCAGCTGTGCGGTGGTCAGCTCACGGGTGCGGGGTGGTGGGAGGGGCGGGCCGGGCCCGGGGTCGCGGGAGCTCGGCGGGTAAGGCGGAGGGGCTGCGGCGCTGTTCATGCTCGACAGCGTTGCCCGCCCCGGGCAGGTGCGCATCGTGCCCTCGCGCTTTGTGGACGCGCGGCGGGTGGGGAGGAGAGTCGATCAGGGCAGCGAGATGTCCGACTTGTTGAGCTCTTCGACGTTGACGTCCTTGAACGTCACCACGCGCACCGAGCGCACGAAGCGGTTGGAGCGGTAGATGTCCCAGACCCACACGTCGGCCAGCCGCAGTTCGTAGAAGACCTCTCCACCGCCCGAGCGGACCTGCAGGTCGACCTGATTGGCGAGGTAGAACCTGCGGTCGGTCTCGACCACGTAGGTGAACAGGTTGACCACGTCGCGGTACTCGCGGAACAGCTGAAGCTCGAGGTCGGACTCGTAATTCTCGAGTTCCTGGGCGCTCACGGACGCTCCTCCTGTCGCTGCGGTCCGATGTCGTCGTCCCACAGTACGCCAGCGCCGCCGGCCGGGACGTGGAGCGCGCCCGGCGGCTGCGCCGAGTCCGCGCTCCCCGTCAGACGCCAGCTGCGCCGGTGCTGGTGGTGGGGGCCGGAGACCGTGAGCGCCTCACGGTGGGCGGCCGAGCCGTAGCCCTTGTTGGAGGCCCAGTGGTAGTGGGGTGCCAGCGCGTCGAGCTCGACCATGTGATCGTCGCGGGCCACCTTGGCCAGGATGCTGGCGGCGGCCACGGAGGCGCAGTCCCGGTCCGCCGCGACCCTGAGCTGGACCACCGGCGGCGGTCCGTCCCCGCTGGGCGGTGTGCGGCTGAGCACGTCGACATCGCCATCGACCAGGATCGCATCGGGGCGCACGTCCAGCCCTTCCAGTGCTCGGTGAGCCGCGCGGGACAGGGCGGCCACGATGCCGATCTCGTCGATCTCCGCCGGGGAGGCCCAGCCGACGGTGCCGGCCCGCACGGAGTCCAGGATCGGCTGCACGAGTGCCTTTCGGCGCAGCGCACTGAGGCGCTTGGAGTCGCGCACCCCGTCGGGGAGAGGGGCGATGTGTCCTTCCCGCATCTCGACCGCGCAGGCACCGACCGCGACCGGTCCCGCCAGGGCGCCACGGCCCACCTCGTCAACACCGACGACGATGCGGGTCCCGGGTCCGCAGTCGGCGGCCAAGGCCCGTTCGACATCCAGGGTGGGGACGGGTGCGCTCACGGCTGCTCGGGGACGTTCTCGAAGGCTTCGCGCCCCTCCCCCAGGCCCGACCAGCGGCTGACCGGCCAGAAGATGACCTCGGCCTTGCCGGTGATGTTGTCGGCGGGCACGAAGCCGTCGCCGTCGTGGACGTGGTGCCAGGCGGAGTCGGCCGAGGCGTGGCGGTTGTCGCCCATCACCCACACGTCGCCCGCGGGCACGGTGACATCGAAGGGGTGCTGGCACGGCGAGTTCGCCTGGTTGATGTAGTCCTCCTCGAGGGCGACACCGTTGACCTCCAGCTGTGCCCCCACGTCCTCGCACACCACACGATCGCCGGGCATGCCGATCAGACGCTTGACCAGGTGGTCCTGGGAAGGGTCCGGGGCCAGACCGACCATGCTGAGCACCATCATCAGCCGCACCCGGGGCGTCGGGTCCTCCGTGGCGTCCCCGGGGATCCAGTCAGCGGGGTCCTCGAACACGACCACATCGCCGCGATGCAGGTCGAACACCCCGGGGGTCAGCTTGGAGACCAGGATCTTGTCGTCGTTGAGCAGCGTCGGGTTCATCGAGGCCGAGGGGATGTAGAACGGCTGGATCAGGAACGTCTTGACCAGCACCGCGATCAGCAGCGCGACCGCCATGGTGACCACCGTGTCCAGCCACAGCGGCATGCGTGATCGGCGGGTGGTGCGGCGGCCCGACCGTTCGGGGTCGTCCTGGCCCGGCGCGGGGCCCCGGGACGGGGTCACGGCTCTGCGGGGCTGGTCGGGCTCGTTCATCGCGGTGATCCTATCCGTAGAACCTGCGAGTCACAGGGAACCAGCACGTGCGAGCGGCCACACCACACGGTCGACGTGTCCGACGACGCGGTCGAGGGGGATCATCCCGCCGCCGGGGGCGCCCAGCAGGGACCTCGAGTCGGTGGAGTCGGCGCGGTTGTCCCCCAGGACGAACATGCGGCCCTCGGGGACCTGCAGATCGAAGCTGACCGTGCTGGGAGCGACGGTGTCGGGCAGGTACGGCTCGCTCAGCGCCGTGCCGTCGATGGTCAGCCGGCCCTGCTCGTCACAGCAGGCCACCCGTTCCCCACCGGTGGCGATGACCCGTTTGACCCAGAACTTGCCGTCGGAGTCGGCCGAAGGCGCGAAGAAGCCCGAGCCGTCCAGGACCACGATGTCCCCGCGCTGGGCGGCGCCCCTTTCGCCTCGGTCGGCCAGGATCACGTCCCCCGGCTGCAGGGCGGGCTGCATGGAGGCCGAGGGGACCGTGAAGGGCTGGACCACGAAGTGGCGCACCAGGCCGGCCGCGGCCAGCAGCAGAACGACGCAGACGGCGGCGGCCACCACGGGGTGGGGCCGCCGCCGTCCGGTCTCGCTGTCGCGGGTCACGCCGGGATCAGGAGTGGGTGCGCTTCTCCCGGATGCGGGCCTTCTTGCCGGTCAGGCCACGCAGGTAGTAGAGCTTGGCGCGGCGCACATCGCCGCGGGTGACGACTTCGATCTTGTCGACGGTCGGGGCGTGGACGGGGAACACACGCTCCACGCCGACGCCGAAGGAGATCTTGCGGACACGGAAGGTCTCGCCCACCCCGTGGCCCTGACGGCCCACGACGTAGCCCTGGAAGACCTGGATGCGAGAGCGGTTGCCCTCGATGACCTTCACGTGGACCTTGAC
>JAJYSQ010000114.1 GCA_021793495.1 Actinomycetes bacterium | reverse complement strand
CCAGGTCGTACTCTCCGGTGCCGGTGCCGGTGCCGGTGCCGGTGCCGGTGCCGGTGCCGGTGCCGGTGGTGAACTCGTCGACGCCGACCGTGCGGGCGAGCGCGGACTGGGCGGGCCGGGCACCGAGCATGTTGACCGTGGCGGGTGACCAGAGTCGGACGAGCTGAGCGGCGAGCAGCCCGATGGTCCCGTCGCCGATGACCAGGACACGTTGGCCGGGGTGGGGCTGGGCGCGGCGCAGGCCGCGGTAGACGACGGCGGCCGGCTCGACCAGGACGGCGTCCTCGGCCAGCACGTGGGGGGCGACGGGGTGGATGAGCTCGACGGGCACGGTGATCGTCGCCGCGGCGGCGCCGTCGCGGATGAAGCCGATCTCGTCATAGGTGTCGCACAGGTTGGTCAACCCTTGCCGGCAGGACGGGCAGTGTCCGCACGGCACGATCCCTTCGACGACCACCCGCGTCCCGGCCGGGGTGAGCGTGCCGGCCGGCCCTGGTGCCGCGTCGGTGAGCGTGCCGGTCCACTCGTGGCCGATCACCAGCGGGTAGCGGACGTACGCGGGGTCCAGTCGGCCGTCGATGATCTCCAGGTCGGTGCCGCACAGGCCGACGAGGTCCGGTACCACGAGCGCCTCGTCGGCACCGGGGTCCCGGGCGTGCTGCTCGCTCAGCTCGACCCGCCCGGGGCGGAGGACCGTCAGGGCGCGGTTGGTCATGGCTGCTCCGCGGGTGCGGTGGGAGCCAGCGAGGTTGGTGGGCGTCCGCCGAGCAGGGCGGTGAGCCGGTCGGAGTGCTCGCGCAGGGTGCGACCGAGCTCTTCGACCCGCCAGGCAGGCAGGTCGAGCTTGATCCCGGTGCTGCTCAGGGCCCCGGCGCAGCGCCCGGCGTGGTCGTAGAACGCCGCGCCCACGCAGAACACGCCCTCGGCGTCCTCCTCGTCGTCCAGGGCGTAGCCGCGCCGGCGAGTCTGCTCCAGGTCGGTGTGCAGCCGGGACTCCTCGGTGATGGTGTGCCGGGTCCGAGCGGCCAGCCCGGTGGTCGTGACCAGGCGGTGCACCTCGTCGGCGCTCATCGTGGCCAGGATGGCCTTGCCCGCGGCGCTGGCGTGCGGGGACTCGCGACGTCCCAGCGGGGTGTGGAACCGGACCGAGCCGGGGCCGTCGACGCGCTCGATGAACACCGGGTAGCCGGAGTCGGCCACCGCGGCCCGCGACGTCATGTGGGTCTGCTCGGTCAGGGAGACCAGGATCGGCCGGCACAGCTCGCCGAGGGGCAGCTGGTGGGCCACCGTGTCGCCCAGGCGCATCAGCGCCAGGCCGAGCAGGTAGCGCGGCCCCGGTTCGGACTCGCGCAGGTATCCGCGCGTGGACAGGGTCCGCACCAGGGAGAACGTCGCGCTCTTGGACATGCTCAGCGACCGGGAGAGATCACTGAGCGACAGTCCGTCGGCCGCCGCGTCGGAGACCAGCTCGAGCAGCTGCAGGGCGCGGGCGACGCTGCGGACGAGGTAGCGCTCACCGTTGGGCGCCACCTCGTCCACGGGTGGTCCCACGTCCAGGCGTGCCCCGGGCTCAGGATCGCCCCGTTTCATACCGACTCCCGTTCTCTCACTCCGAACATGTATCGCGCAGGGGAACCTACCACGCCAGGTCGAGACGCCGGGTCGGTCCGCCGCCGAACACACCGGGAACGACACGATGTACCGATCAGGTAACGCGTCACATCCAGGTCTTGACACGGCGTTCCCGGCGTGGTCCTCTCTGGTGGTCATAGCGAATAGCGTTCGGAAGGACAGAACATCGTGGTTGAAGGGCTGGTAGCCGACCGGCAGGCGCGGCGCGCCGAGCTCGCGCTGGGCCGGCTGCGCCGCGGACTGGGCTCGAGCCTGCCCGCCGGCCCGGTGGTGCTCACCAGCCCGGCGGCCGTGGCCTGGGTCACCGGGGGCGGGCTACCACCGGTCGACCGCACCTCGACCGTGGATCCGGTGTGGGCGGTGGTGGACGAGGCAGGGGCGGTGTTGATCACCAGCGAGGTGGAGGCCGACCGGGTACGCGAGGACCTGCTCGTCCACCTCGTCGGGTTCGACCTGGTCGCCGTGCCGTGGTACGAGCCGACCGCGATGATCATCGAGGCGGAACGGTACACGTCCCGACCCGCCGGCGCGCTGCCCAGCGACGGGCACCCCGGGTTCGGTCTCGACGTCCGCGAGGAGCTCACGGCCCTACGCCTGGTCCTGTCCGCGCCGGAGCAGGACGAGCTCGTCGACCTCGGCAGCCTCGCGGCCGACGCCTTGCAACGCGCCTTGACGGCGTGGCGCCCGGGCGAGCGCGACCTGGACATCCAGGCGCGCATCGCTCACGGACTGGAGTCCGTCGGGGCCGAGGCTCCCGTGCTCATCGTGGGGGTCGACGACCGGGTCTCGCGCTACCGGCACCCCATGGCCATCGGGGCCCGAGGCAGCCGGCTGGTGATGGGAGTCGTGGTGGCACGGCGCGCCGGGCTGCACGTGGCGACCACCCGCATGGCAGCTCACGGCCGGCTGTCGGAGCACCTACGCCGCGACCTGCAGCTGGTGCGCGGGATCGAGCAGGAGGTGCTCCGCGCCTGTCGGCCCGGGGCCACCTACGGATCGGTCCTGGCCACCCTGGCCGGTGCGTACCGCACTGCCGGGCACGACGGCGCGTGGCGCCAGCACTACCAGGGCGGCCCGATCGGCTACGCGCAGCGGGAGTTCGAGATCGCCCCGGAGGACCGCACCTCCCGGTGGGCGTCGCTGCTCGTCGCCCCCGGGGTGGGCGTGGCCTGGAATCCGAGCCTGCCCCAGGGAGCGAAGGTCGAGGACACCTACCTGGTCGAGGCCGCGGGGCTGCGGCTCGTGAGCTCGGCTCCGGGCTGGCCCGCCGAACCAGGGTACGACGACGAGGGCACGTACCCGGGCGTGCTCGACATCACCACCGGCACGGCGGCATGAACCAGGAATCGAACCGAAGGACGGTACGCATGAACAGCACGGACCTGTTCGACCGCTGGGGGCTGCAGCCTGAGCCGGTCCCCCTGGCGAGCCCGCATCGTTTCCCCGACCAGGCGCACTTCCGTATCGAGATCCCCAGCGTCGAAGGGCCTCAGGTGATGAGGGCCGTGTTCGACGCCGCCGACGCCCTGGGGGTCACGGTGAACCGGGTCTCGCAGGGCAGCGGAGCGATGCTGCTGACCGAGCACGAGCTGGCGGAGATGGCTCGCATCGGCGCCGACCGGGGCATCGAGGTCTCTCTGTTCATCGGTCCCCGCGAGGAGTTCGACATCGGCAACCACTCCCGGTCCGCCGATGGTCCGGCTCTGGCTGGGCGCTCGCGAGGCTCCCGGCAGCTGCGCTACGCCGTGGAGGACGTGCTGCGGGCCGTCGACCAGGGGATCCGCGGATTCCTCGTCGCCGACACGGGCCTGCTCGAGCTGCTCCGTGGCCTGCAGGTCGACGGCCAGATCCCTGGCACGGTGGTGTGGAAGGCCTCGGTGATGCTCGCCCCGACCAACCCCATCACCCTCACGCAGCTGGAACGACTGGGCGCCGGCACGGTCAACATCCCCTCGGACATGACGCTGGGCCAGCTCTCGGAGATGCGCTCGGTGACCACGATGCCCATCGACCTGTACGTGGAGTCCCCGGATGCGATGGGCGGTGTCGTCCGCGGCCAGGAGGCCGCCGACCTGATCACCGTCACGGCCCCCCTGTACGTGAAGTTCGGGCTGCGCAACTCACGGCTGCTGTACCCCAGCGGAGCCCACCTGGTCGACGAGGCCAGCGCCATCGCCCGGGAGAAGGTGCACCGCGCCGCGATCGCCCTGGAATGGCTGGACCGCCTGGACGCGAAGCTCCAGCAGTCCGCGCCCCACGCCCCAGGGCTCGGGATCCCCGCGCCGTGACCGGTCTGCGCAGCCGCGCGTGGTTCGACGGCGACGACGAGGTGGGCCTGCTGCACCGGGCGGCCCTGCGGGCCAGCAACGTCGTCGGTGACCCGGCCCAGGACCAGCCGGTCATCGGGATCGCCAACTCGGCCAGCGAGCTCAACCCGTGCAACCTGCCGCTGACGCGGCTGGCCGCCGCGGTCAAGCAGGGCGTGGCCCAGGCCGGCGGCATCCCGGTGGAGTTCCCGACCATCTCCCTGGGCGAGGACCTGATGAAGCCCAGCGCCATGCTCTACCGCAACCTGCTCGCCATCGAGATCGAGGAGACCCTACGGGCCTACCCCCTCGACGGCGTGGTGCTGCTGGCCAACTGCGACAAGACCGTGCCCGGAGCTCTGCTCGGCGCGATCAGCGCCGACCTGCCCACCATCCTGATCACCGGGGGAGCACGCCCGCCCGCCCGATTCCACGGCCAGCGGATCGGCACCGGGACCGACCGTCCGCGGCTGTGGGACGAACGGCGCGCCGGCCGGCTCGACGACCCCGCGTGGACCGAGGTCGAGCGGGTGCTGGGCGCCGGCCAAGGCGCGTGCAACACCATGGGGACCGCCTCGACGATGGCCATGGTCAGCGAGGCACTGGGCCTGATGCTCAGCGGTTCGAGCACGATCCCCGCCGGAGACCCGCGAGGTGTCGAGCTGGCCCGCCACGCCGGAGGGCGCGTCGTCGAGCTGGTCGGTGAGGACCGGCGGCCATCGACCCTGCTGACCCGGCCCGCCTTCGCCAACGCGGTCCGGGTGCTGCACGCCATCGGCGGGTCGACCAACGCGGTGATCCACCTGATCGCGATGGCCCGCCGGGTGGGTGTCGACCTGCAGCTGGACGACATCGACCGCCTCGGGGGCGACGTCCCGTTGCTCGTGGACGTGGAGCCCTCGGGTACCGGGCTGGTCCAGGATCTCGACGTCGCCGGAGGCCTGCCTGCCGTGATGCGTCAGCTGCGTCCCCTGCTCGACCAGGACGTCGCCGGGGTGGACCCGCGCAGCCTCTCCGACATCCTCGACGCCGCACCCGAGCCCAGCGGCGTCCTGCGCCCCCGGCACGCCCCGCTGCGCACCGGCGGGGTGATCAGCGTGGTCCGCGGCAGCCTGGCCCCGGACGGCGCGGTCATCAAGACGTCGGCGGCTACGCCGGCCCTGCTGCGCCACACCGGGCCGGCCATCGTGTTCCACGGCTACGCCGACCTGCGGGCCCGCATCGACGACCCGAGTCTGACGGTCGATGCGGACACCGTGCTGGTCCTCACCGGTTGCGGACCCGTCGGCGTACCCGGGATGCCCGAATGGGGCATGGTCCCGATCCCGGCCCGCCTGGTCGCCGCCGGGGTCCGCGACATGGTCCGGGTCACCGACGCGAGGATGAGCGGCACGAGCTTCGGCACCGTCGTGCTGCACGTGGCCCCCGAGTCGGCCGTCGGCGGCCCGCTGGGCCTGGTCCACGACGGAGACCTGGTCAGCCTGGACGTCACCGAAGGC
Source organism: Actinomycetes bacterium (assembly GCA_021793495.1). Taxonomy (GTDB): domain Bacteria; phylum Actinomycetota; class Actinomycetes; order JAJYSQ01; family JAJYSQ01; genus JAJYSQ01. Next base: position 799 of record JAJYSQ010000114.1, on the reverse strand, counting down.
CGGATCGACCTGCTCGTGGAGCCCGGCGAGCTCGACAGACGACGGGCCTGCTGGACCCCACCGGCCAGCGAGCACCTCCGGGGCTGGCCGGCCCTGTACGCCCAGCACGTCAACCAGGCTCCCGACGGATGCGACCTGGACTTCCTCACCGCACCCACCAGCGAGCACCGCCGCTTCATCCCACCCGTGATCGGCAGGTCCTGATGAGGCCGAGCGGTGCGTCCACCAACGAAGCCGTCATGCCCGCTCGTCGCCGGGCGAATGCACGGAATCACAAATCATCACCGACGTCCTTCATGGAACAGCAGCCGCCGTACTCAACCGCGAAAGCAGACTGGTCCAGAGGTGGACGGAGAATCAAACCGCCACCGACCCCAAGGAAGCGCCATCTGGTCGAAGCCGAGCCTACCAAGATAATTGACGGCAGACGGTCACCAGAGGCGAGCGCAGTGAGACGACAGTAGTTCAGAATAACCGATGAGGCGGAGCGGACTATTCACAGATCCGTCGGTGCGACCTGCGCACACGACCGGTATCCGGCGAGCTGCTCGATAGCTGGCTCGTGCCTGGTGCAGCTGATGTACAACGGCAGAGTAGCACTGGTTGTGGGACTCATTCCTATTGAACGAAGGAGATCACGATGAAGCGCATGAGCCACCTTACTCGCCTTGCTTGCGCACTTGGCGTGGCGGCCCTCACAGTGACCGCGTGTGGCACGGGGAGCAGCACCAGCGGTACCGGTACATCAGCCAGTCCCGTGCACCTGGTCCTGTGGCAAAATCTTGGTAACGGGACTCAG
>JAJYSQ010000113.1 GCA_021793495.1 Actinomycetes bacterium | reverse complement strand
GCCGCCCAGACTCTTGGTCACCGGGAGTCATTGATGCCGGTATCGCCGGCATCTGCGTCCTCAGTTTCGTCGTCGATCCACTCGAACAGGTCGCCCGGCTGGCATTGGAGCACGCGGCACATCGCATCCAGCGTCGACAGGCGGACGGCCTTGGCGCGACCGTTCTTGAGTACTGCGATGTTGGCCGGCGTGATGCCCACCCGATCGGCGAACTCCCCGACGCTCATCTTCTGTCGAGCGAGTTCCACATCAATGCGACTGACGATGGCCATCGCTCAGACAACCGCATCCATCTCGACCTTGAGCGCGGTCGCGCGGACGAGTAGGCCTCTGAGGACGACGATCAGCAGGACGACAGCGAGACCGACCATCAGACCGAGCAACTCGGTCAGGACGATCCACGGAGCAGAAACACCCTGGATCGTCTGCCATGCGCTGGTGACCAGAGCGATGCACCATCCGGCACCGAGGGCGCCGAGGATGACATCGACCCACCGCCGTGCCTCAGCGTCGAAAATCTCGTCACGAGCAACGCGGCCCAGCAGCTCCCATGTGGCCAGCAGTGTGGCTTGGATGCAGGCCAGGAAGGCGATCAGCGAGATGGCCAGCTGCCAGCGTGCCCAAGCGAACTCCGGGTACGCGTCTGCCATCCACCCGGAGACCACCGGCACGACCACGACTTGGGCGAAGAGGAGGCCGAGGCCCGAGAGGACGGCAACGACTTGAAGGGTTCGAGCGAGGCTACGAGTCATGCGTTGAGTATCAATCGCTATCTATCGAAAGTCAATCGGTAGCCGCGTCCGCCCCTCGCTAGCCGTCTCAGCCACCGCAGATGGGGTGTGGGGCGGTAGGGAGCAGGCCGCGCCCGACGCCTTGGCCGTGAGTGACAGCTGCGCCAGTGAGACACCCGTACGGGATGGGTGCCCCGTCGACGGGATGCTGGAAGCGTCCGTTGATGGAGATCCTGTCGATACTGTTGCGGACACCGGTCGCCGGCGTGCTGTGCGTCCTACGGTGAGGTCATGGAACTCCGCGACGCGTCGAGCCGACCTGCATCTCTGGCCGTCCCGCGGCCACGCCACATCGGGGTGATCATGGACGGCAATCGACGCTGGGCGAAGGCTCAACGGCATGTTGACGTGGGCTTCGGCCACAAGGCTGGGGCGGAGCACCTCTCCAATTTCATGGCCTGGCTCAGCGCGCGGAGCATCGACCATGCCAGCGCCTACGTCTTGTCCGCCGGCAACATCCGCAAGCGTGACTCCCAAGAGGTCCGCTACCTCTTCAGGCTGATCGAGGAGATCATCCCGCACCGGGTGAAGGCGGCTCAGAGTTGGCAGCTCCACGTCAGTGGCGATCTGGACCTGCTTCCTGCCTCGGCCCGAGCAGCGCTCGAGCGCGCGATCCAGGAAACGTCCGATCGGCCCCGGCATCTCACGCTCGCTATCGGCTACGACGCTCACGCAGACATCGTCTCTGCCGTTCAGCGCGCCATCCTCCACCTCGCGACCGGGGAGCTCGACGACCTCACCGTGGAAGCGGTCTCGGAGCAGCTTGCCGGTGGCCCAGTGAAGGACATCGACCTGATCATCCGCACCGGCGGGGACAGTCGCACCTCGGGCTTCTTCCCCTGGCAGACCAAGAGCGCCGAGCTCTACGTCGTGCAGCACCCGTGGCCGGCGTTAAGCGAGTCTGACCTCGACGATGCGCTCAGCTACTACGCCACCAAGCACGGCCGGGCGACAACGTAGCGCACCCGCGGTAAGCGACCTCAACTGGACAGTCCTGTCCCGTTAAGGGCCACCCTGCGTGACAGCTACGCCGCCGTAGGCTCCCCTGTGACTTCGTCTGCTAAATGGCAGGGTTCTTCAGACGCTCCGTGGCGGCACGTTGGAGCGGGCGATGGTCGATGGGGCTCGCGTCGCGTTCCGCGAGGGGATCCCTCATCGGGACGTCAGGACAGTGCCTCTGCCCAGACGTCTTGATGCCGTTCGACGTATCCGTGGGCTGCACGCCAGTGATCTCCGTGGCCGGCGGTGAACATGGATCCCCACGGCTCGGTGCCCGAACGATGCGACGACGCCAGGAGCTTGTACATCGCCGCAGTTCGTTGCATCACCGCTGTCGGAAGCTCTTTACGAAGATCTGCATCCGCTGCGTAGCCGTCCACGAAGGCAGCAAGTCGTCGCCCTGCCTCGTCTGGGGCCTGCAAGACGTCGTTGAGCGTGAAGGCCTGGGCTGCGTAGGCGAGGTCCCACAGACGGGTGCTGGGGCCTGCGCCGTCCCAGTCGATGAAGGCCCACCGCTCGCCGACAAGCAGGTTCCACGGTGCCAGGTCGTTATGGCAGATCAAGTCGTGGCCGGGCGCGGCTATCGCCGCATCCCAGTGGGCGTCCGGGGTTGGTCGGAACGTGGCGCTAGCGTTGTGGATGTCCCGGACAAGACGACCGACCCGAGCCAGTCCGGCAAGGCTTAGCGGTTCGGAGTCGATTGCCAGGTGCCCTGGGATGTACTCGATGACCTGTCGCCCGCGGTCGTCGCGTCCAAGTACGTCTGGCACGTCCACCCCAGCGCGGCGCACGGCACCCATGAAGGCGTGGACCTGTGGTGTCGCATTCGTCCAGGCCTTGCGCACAGTCGCTCCGATCCGCACGACGCTCCCGCCGACGTTGCCGCCCGCTAGCACCTCCTCGTAATGCATGAAGCCACGCTAGCCCAACACCCAAGTTCGTTAGCCGATCGTTGGCCGACGTGTTCTGTGCCGCTCAGCCGTCGAAGCGTACGAATGCTCGCAGCGATCCAGCATCGTGGTCACGGGTCTCACGGAAGCCCAGAGACTCATAGAAGGCGCGTTGTCCTGGCTCGTCGTCGGTCAGCAGCACCTTCTGGCGCACGGCGGCGTAGGGTTCCAGCGCGGCACGAACCAGTGCTTGGCCGACGCCTCTTCGCTGCGTGTCGGGATGAACCAACAGGTCTTGCAGGTAGCAGATCGTGGCACCATCTGAGATCACTCGCGCCAGACCGACAAGACGGCCATCGACACGGCCGGCCACAACCCGTGAGGAACCGGCCAAGGCTGCCGCGAGAGTCACGGCATCATCCGCGTACGCCGTCCAGCCGACCTTTCGGTACAGCGCGACGACTTCGCCCATGTCCAGCTGGGGAGACGCTTCGATAGTCGCATCCACTTGTTGCATGTCGCCCATCGTATTCAGGGCAAGGATAATCGAGGCCGCACAACCGCCGTCTGGGGAACACGACGTACCGCGAGCGGAACCTCGACCGGACACACCCACTCCCGACATGGGAGCCCGGCAGCATGCCTGGCGGGGTGTCCCGTAAGACCCGTCCGGTGAACTGTTCGGTGACGGGTCCTTATATGACACACTGGGGAGCATGTCTCCGATGAAGATCGGTTATGCCCGGGTCTCCACCGACGAGCAGGACCTCACTGCGCAGCGCGACGGTCTCGCTGACCTCGGGGTCGATCCCAAGCGCATCTATGTCGATCACGGGCTCACGGGACGCAACGCCGACCGTGGCGGTCTGCGGCAGGCGCTAGCGGCGTGCCGGGCCGGTGACACGTTCGTGGTCACCAAGCTCGACCGGTTGGCACGTTCCGTACGGGATGCTCACGAGATTGCCGATGACCTCGCGGCCCGCGAGGTGAAACTCAGCATCGCCGGGTCGGTGTATGACCCGACGGACCCGATGGGCAAGCTGTTGTTCAACGTGCTGGCGATGGTCGCCGAGTTCGAAGCCGACCTCATTCGCGCCCGCACCCGCGAAGGGATGAAGGTCGCCAAGGCCAAGGGCCGGCTGCGCGGGAAGTCTCCGAAGCTCACCCCACGACAGGAGGCTCACCTCGTCCACCTGCATGCCGCCAAGGAGCACACCGTGGGCGAGCTGGCCGAGCTGTTCAGCGTCGGCCGCTCCACGGTCTACCGTGCCCTGGAGCGCGCGCAGCGTGGCCGCGAGAGCGTCGTGCAGTAGGTGCGCGATGGACGCTGCGGCGCGGTGGCGCATTCTCCGGCTCCATGTGGAGGACGAGGTTCCGCTCGCGCGTCTGGCCCGCGAGTCCGGCGTCGGGCTGCGGACCCTGGAGCGCTGGCACGCCCGCTACCGGACCGACGGCTACGCGGGCCTGGAGACGGCCCCGCGAATGGACGCCGGCACCCACCGCTTGCCGACCGATCTCGTCCACGTGATCGAGGGTCTGGCGCTGAGCAAGCCGCGGCCGGCTATCGCCACGATCCATCGCAAGGTCACCGGCATCTGCGGCATCCACGGGTGGCCGGTCCCGTCCTATTCGGTGGTGTGGGAGATCGTGCGCGCCCTGGACCCGGGCATGGTCACCCTCGCCCTGGAAGGCGCGGCGTCCTACCGCGACAAGCACGAGCTGGTGCTGCGCCGGCAGGCGGAGTGGCCCAACGCGATGTGGCAGTCCGATCACACGATGCTCGACATCCTGGTAGTCGGCACCGATGGCAAGCCTGCCCGGCCGTGGTTGACGACCATCCTCGATGACTGCTCCCGAGCGATCTGCGGCTATACCGTCTTCCTGGGCGCACCGTCGGCGATGAACACCGCGCTGGCGCTGCGGCAGGCGATCTGGCACAAGGCCGACCCGGCCTGGCCGATGTGCGGCCTACCGGACGTGCTCTACGTCGATCACGGCAGCGACTTCATCAGCCACCAGCTCGCCGGCACCGCCGTCGACCTCCACATCCGGCTGATCCATTCCACCGTCGCCCGCCCCCAGGGCCGGGGCAAGATCGAGCGGTTCTTCGGCACCGTCAACACCGAGCTGCTGGCCGACCTGCCCGGATACATCGGCGAAGGCCAGCCCTGGCCAACACCGACACTGTCCCTGGCCGAGCTCGACACCGCCGTCGAAAGGTTCGTGGCCACCTACAACGACCGCACGCACAGCGAGATCGGCACCTCCCCGCGCAGCGCGTGGATCGCCGAGGGCTGGCTGCCCCGCATGCCCGAGAGCCTGGAAGCTCTCGACGGACTGTTGCTGACCGTGGCCAAGACCCGCGTCGTGCGCCGTGATGGCATCCGCTTCCAGGGCCTGCGCTACGTCTCCCCGACCCTGGCCGGCTACGTCGGACAGTCGGTCGTGATCCGTTACGACCCTCGCGACATCACCGAGATCCGCGTCTTCGACCACGACGAGTTCCTCTGCAAGGCCGTCAACCAGGAGCACCACGACCAGAAGGTCAGCCTCAAAGAGATCCAGGCCGCTCGCAACGCGAGACGCCGGGCACTACGGGCCGGCATCAACGAACGCATCGCTGTCGTGGCCGCACACACCACCGAGACACCACCTCCCGCGGAGGAACCAGCGGCGGCGCAGACGCCGAAACGGAAGTTGAAGGTCTACAAGGAGGACCTGAGGTGAGCCAGCGCTTCATCGTCACCAAAGAACACCGCCGCTTCACCGAGTTCGCCGACGCCGTGCGCCGCGGCCACACCATCGGCCTGTGTTTCGGGCCGGCCGGAGTGGGCAAGACGCTCTCGGCGCGCCGCTACGCGCACTGGGACAAGGCCCACGATCTGCTGACCTACTGGGGGCCGCGCTCCGACGATGACGCCAAGATCTACGCCGCCCTGAACCGGAGCCGCACCGTGCTCTACACCCCCAGCGTGCTGACCACCCCGCGGACCCTGAAGGATGAGCTCAATCAGGCCATCACCCGCACCAACATCTGCATCGAACAGCACCTCGCGCCGCACGGCGACGTCACGCCCGAGACCTGGGGATGGCGCCGCAGCAGGAACTACGTCGAGCTGATCATCGTCGACGAGGCCGAACGGCTTCGCCCCGCCGCCCTGGAACTGCTGCGCGACCGCTACGACCGAGACGACATCGCACTGATCCTGATCGGCATGCCCGGACTGGAGAAGCAGTTCAGCCACTACCCCCAGTTCTACAGCCGGGTCGGGTTCGCCCATCAATACCGACCCCTGGGTCAGGACGAACTGTTGTTCGTCCTGCAACGACACTGGCGCTCCCTCGGCAAGACCCTCGACCCCGAAGACTTCACCGACGCCCAAGCCATCGCCGCCATCGCGCGGGTCACCCGCGGCAACTTCCGGCTGCTCGAACGCCTCATCCCCCAGATCCAGCGCGTGCTGAAGATCAACGAACTCGACACCATCACCAACGACGTCATCGAAGCCGCCCAAAGCACCCTGGTCATCGGCGTCACCTGACCCCGGCCCGCCACGGAACGTCTGAAGAACCCCGCCATTTAAACGCAGAAGTCACACGTCT
>JAJYSQ010000112.1 GCA_021793495.1 Actinomycetes bacterium | reverse complement strand
TCTAGCGCGCCGGTCGTCGGTGCCCGGGCGGGCAGGAGGTCGGGCAGGGCGAACAGTATCGCCAGCCCCACCAACCCCACGGTGATGGGACGGCGGTACCACCGAAGCAACCGGCGCACCGTGAAGCCCAGGCCTGGTCGCCCCGGCCGGTGGCTCGTCCCGACGGGGCTCGTCCACCCGGGCATCCCTTTCCCGGGCCACCCGGTCATGGCAGCGGGAAGGGGAGCGTGATCCCGTCCAGGGCGTGGGAGCATGCGCAGTCCGACGGATCCGCCGGCAGCCGCGGCAGCAGGACGGTGAGCAGCGTGCGGAGTCGCTCGATGTTCTCGGCGAAGACCCGCAGCACCTCCTGGTGGGAGACGGCGATGCCGGTCTGAACCCCTGCGTCATGGTCGGTCGCCACGGTGATCGACGTGTAGCACAGAGCCAGCTCGCGGGCCAGCGCAGCCTCGGGCATCCCGGTCATCCCCACGACCGACCAGCCGGCGGCGGTATGCCACGTGGACTCGGCCGCTGAGGAGAAGCGCGGGCCGTTGATCACCACCAGGGTGCCACCGTCGACCGGGTGCATCCCCAGCTCGCCGGCCGACTCGACGGTCAGCCGGCGCCCGGTGGGGCAGTAGGGATGGGCGAACCCCACGTGCACGACCGGCCCCGGCTGGTCGTAGAACGTGTGCTCGCGGCCGTACGTCCGGTCGACCACCTGGTCGGGGACGACCAACGCCCCTGGCCCGATCTCCGGGCGCAGCGAGCCGACGGCAGAAGGCGCGATCACCTGACGGACGCCGAGGGTCCGCAGGGCCCAGAGGTTGGCGCGGTAGTTCACCTGGTGCGGGGCGTAGCGGTGGTCGTGGCCGTGACGTGGCAGGAAGGCCACACGGCGCCCCTCGAGCTCGCCGACGGTGATCGGGTCCGACGGGGGCCCGTACGGGGTGGACGCTTTGACCGTGACCGCATCGGACAGGAACGAGTAGAAGCCGGAGCCGCCGATGACTCCGATGTCGGCGCGGGGGCCGGGGGGGGTCGCCATGCCCCGACCCTAAACCGCCTGAGCAACCCAGGCCCGGTTGGTGGCGAGGGTGTGGATCGGTCAGGCAGCGCTCTCGCTGGTGGACGAGGACTTGGGGCTGGCCGCTGCAGCCGCAGGCGTGGCGCCGCTGGCAGCACCCTTGGACTCCGAGCTGGTGGCGGTCCCGCCGTCCGCGGTGCTGGTCTTCGAGGTGCCGGCCGGGACCGGCTCGCCGCTGCCGTTGGTGCTGCGCCCACCGGCACGGGCCTTGTCCGCGCCATCGGCCCGGGAGTCTGTCCGGTAGAAACCGGATCCCTTGAACACCACGCCCACCGCGGAGTACACCTTGCGCAGCTCGCCGCCGCACTCAGGACACTCGGTGAGCGAGTCGTCGGCGAAGGCCTGCACGGCCTCGAACCGGTGCGAGCACCGGAGGCACGCGTACTGATAGGTGGGCACGTCGCATCTCCCCATCCGAAGAGCGCCACGCGAGGTGGCCGGGATCGGTCGTTCCTCTCACGAGCTGGCACTCGTGGTGCGGGAGTGCCAACGCCGACTCCCAGTGTGCCACGCCGCCCGGCTGCTCGCGCCCACCACCGCCCCCATCGAGCCTGCGCCAGCGTCCTGACGGTCACGTACCCCGCCGACCCACGGGGCACCAGAGCCCCTCCAGCGGTGCGGTGGCTCGGGTGTCCAGGGTGGCGACGGCATCAGGCTGCTCCTCGCGCAGGACAGGATCAGAGCCCGCGCAGTCGTACGGTGCGCCGCGGCGTGACGACCAGGTCCACGTCCCGGTCGTGGCGGGCGTACGGCAGCGACTCGACCAGCTCGTCGTCGAAGACCAGCGCCACCAGCCGGACGTACGGGCGGGCATGGGCCAACGCCCGGTCGTAGCAGCCGGCCCCCTTGCCCAGCCGGTGGCCTTCCCGGTCCACGGCGAGGGCCGGGACGACCACCAGGTCGGCTCGGGACACCGCGTCGAGGCCCAGCCGCGGCCCGGTCGGTTCACCGATGCCCAGCGGGCCGGCCTGCATCTCATGCTCGCCTCGGTAGACCGTCCAGTCCAGGTCCAGGTCCGGTTGCACGACGGGGACCAGGATCTCGAGCCCGGCACCGAGCAACGCGGTGAGCAGTCTCCCGGTGGGCGGTTCGGTGGCCAGCGAGACGTAGGCCGCGAGCGTGCGCACCCCGGTCAGCTCGGGCAGATCCAGGACTCGGTCGCGCAACGCGACGTCGGCCGTCCCTCGCTCGTCGGCCGGCCGGTCCCGACGAGCGGACGTGAGCCGCCGGCGCCACCGGGCCTTCTGCGCAGCCACGCCGCCCCCCGGGGGGTCGGTGCGCCCTGCGGTGGGCGGGTCGGTCGGGACGTCTCTTTGCTGCACGCGCTCCATCCTGCCCGTCGTCGGCGCGCGTTGCCCGTTAGGGTGCGCTCATGACCCCCGCTGGTCGCGCCCAGGGCGTCCGCAAAGCCGTCATCCCCGCAGCCGGACTGGGTACCCGGTTCCTTCCGGCGACGAAGGCCACACCGAAGGAGATGCTGCCGGTCGTCGACAAGCCGGCCATCCAGTACGTGGTGGAGGAGGCGGTTGCTGCCGGGCTGCGCGACCTGCTGGTGGTCACCGGACGCAACAAGCGCGCGTTGGAGGACCACTTCGACCACGCCTACGAGCTCGAAGCGGTGCTGACCGAGAAGGGGGACACCGACCGGCTCGCCCTGGTCCGGGCCACCAGTGCCCTCGCCTGGCTGCACTACGTACGCCAGGGACGCCCACAGGGCCTGGGGCACGCCGTGCTCTGCGCCCGCCAGCACGTCGGTGACGAGGCGTTCGCCGTGCTCCTGGGCGATGACCTGATCGACCCGCGCGACCGGCTGCTGTCGCGGATGCTGGAGGTCCAGGCCGCTGACGGCGGCAGCGTGGTCGCCCTGATGGAGGTGCCCGACGACCAGATCCACCTCTACGGCTGCGCGGCAGTGCGCCCGGGTGCCGAGCCGGACGTGGTCGAGGTGAGCGCGCTCGTGGAGAAGCCCGACCCGTCCGTGGCCCCCAGCCGGTACGCGGTGATCGGCCGGTACGTGCTCGATCCTGAGATCTTCGCGGTGCTCGAGCAGATCCCGCCGGGCCGGGGCGGAGAGATCCAGCTCACCGATGCGCTGGCCGTCCTGGCCGCTCGCGGGCCCGATCAGCCGAGGGTCCGCGGGGTCGTGTTCACCGGCTCCCGGTACGATACCGGTGATCGGCTCGCGTACCTGCAGACGGTGGTCCGGTTGGCCAGCGAGCGAGCAGACCTGGGTCCGCAGTTCCGGACCTGGTTGGCCGAGTTCGTCGCCGCCGAGCAGCCGGTTCGAGGCTGACGTGGCGCTCAAACCGGTCTCGGCGCACCTCGAGGACGTCCTGGGCATGGTGGCACCGCTGGAGGCACTCGACGTCCCGCTGCTCGAGGCCCACGGCTGCCTGCTTGCGGGCGACATCACCAGCGAACGGGACCTGCCGGTGTTCGACAACTCCTCGATGGACGGGTACGCGGTCCGCCTGGACGACGTCGCCTCGGCCAGCGAGGCACAGCCGGTGACCCTGCCGGTCGTCGGGGACATCGCCGCCGGGACCCCCCCGGCCTACCGGATCCAACCGGGGTTCACCGCGCGCATCATGACCGGCGCGGTGGTCCCCCCGGGAGCGGACGCGGTGGTCCCGGTCGAGTGGACCGACGGCGGGGTCGCGTCGGTCACCATCACCCGCGCTCCCGTCCTCGGTGCGCACGTGCGCCGACGCGGCGAGGACGTGCGTTCCGGGGACGTGGTGCTCACCACCGGGACCACGGTGGGACCCACCCAGCTGGGGGTGCTCGCGGCGATCGGCCGCGCGCGGGTGCACATCCGGCCCCGCCCGAGGGTCGTCGTTCTCTCCACCGGCAGCGAGCTCGTCGAGCCAGGACAGTCGATCGGACCGGGACAGATCAGCGACTCGAACTCCTTCATGCTCACCGCGGCGGCCCGCGACGCCGGAGCGACCGCCTTCCGGGTCGGCATCGTCCCCGACGATCCGCGCCGGCTGATGACCGCGATCGAGGACCAGCTGATCCGTGCCGACCTGGTCCTGACGACCGGGGGAGTCAGCGTCGGGGCGTACGACGTGGTCAAGGAGGTGCTGTCCCGACTGGGCACGGTGCACTTCGAGAAGGTGGCGATGCAGCCGGGCATGCCCCAGGGGTTCGGCACGGTCGGCCCGGACGACACGCCGATCATCACGCTGCCGGGCAACCCGGTCAGCGCCTACGTCTCGTTCGAGGTGTTCGTCCGGCCAGCGATCCGCACGATGATCGGGGTGGAGTCGGTCCACCGGCCTACCGTGCGCGCCGAGTGCCAGCAGGGGTTCAGCTCTCCTGCGGGACGGCGGCAGTACATGCGAGGCTGGCTCTCGGTCAGCGAGGGACGGTACGTCGTCCGCCCGGTCGGCGGACCGGGATCCCACCTGCTGGGCGCGTTGGCCGGGGCGAACGCGCTGATCGTGGTCGGCGAGGATGTCCAGGACGTACCACTCGGTAGCACGGTGACCGTCATGGTGCTCGACCGGCGGTCGCTGTGAGCAGCCCAGCACCGGGCGGGCCGGTGGCTGCGCCGGGTGGATTGGCCCACCTCGACGCGCAGGGTGCGGCCCGGATGGTCGACGTGAGCGCGAAGGACGTGACGGTACGCGAGGCCACGGCGACCGGTCGAGTACGGGTCAGCCCCGCGGTGGTCGCGGCGCTGCGTGGCGTGGGAGTGCCCAAGGGCGACGCCCTCGCTGTGGCTCGGGTGGCGGGGATCGCGGCCGCGAAGCGGACCCCCGAGCTCATCCCGCTGGCCCACCCGGTGGCCGTGCACGCGGTCAGCGTCGACCTACAGGTCGAGCAGGGCGAGGTACGGATCAGTGCGACCGTGCGTACCGCAGACCGGACCGGGGTGGAGATGGAGGCGTTGACCTGCGTGAGCGTGGCGGCGCTCACCCTGGTCGACATGGTCAAGGCGCTGGATCGGGCCACGGTCATCACCGACATACGCCTCGAGGCCAAGTCGGGCGGCCGATCCGGGACCTGGACACGCCCATGAGCCTCGGCGATCCCGTGCGTGCCCTGGTGGTCACCGCATCCACCAGGGCGGCCGCCGGGGTGTACCGGGACGAGGGGGGGCCGATCCTGGTGGCCGGCCTGGTGGAGCTCGGGTTCTCGGTCGACGGTCCGGTCGTGGTTGCCGACGGACCGCCCGTCGAGCAGGCCCTGCGGGCCGCGGTGGCCGAGGGGTACGACCTGGTGCTCACGACCGGGGGCACGGGGCTGACGCCCGCAGACCTCACCCCGGAGATGACCGCACAGGTCATCGAGCGGTCGGCCAGCGGGATCGCCGAGGCGATCCGGGCCCACGGGGTAGCCGCCGGCGTGCCGAGTGCTGTGCTCTCTCGGGGGATCGCCGGGCTGGCAGGGCGCACGCTGGTGGTCAACCTGCCGGGGTCGCCGGGTGGTTGCCGAGACGGCATGGCGGTGCTCAGGGGTTTCCTGGTCCACGCCGTGGACCAGATCCGAGGGGGCGACCACTGAGCCCACCCGGGTGGCCGGCTCGCCTGGCCGAGGGCGAGGTGGGGCTGCGCCCTCTTGGGTACCGGGACGCGGCCCAGTGGCGGGCGGTGCGTGCCCGGAACGTGGCCTGGCTCGAACCGTGGGAAGCCACCAACCCCCACGTTGCTGGGCCGGTGCCCGGGTACTACGCCATGGTCCGGATGTTCCGCGCCGAGGCTCTACGCGGACGGATGCTGCCTTTCGTCGTCACTTATCGTGGTCGGCTCGTAGGACAGCTCACGGTAGGCGGGATCACCCTGGGCTCGTTGCGTTCGGCCTACATCGGCTACTGGGTGGACCAGGCCGTGGCCGGTCGGGGCATCATGCCGACCGCAGTCGCGATGGCCACCGACCACTGCTTCACCCAGCTCGGGCTGCACCGCGTCGAGGTGAACATCCGTCCGGAGAACGCGAACTCCCGCCGGGTGGCCGAGAAGCTGGGGTTCCGTGACGAGGGGGTTCGCCGGTTCTACCTGCACATCGATGGCGCGTGGCGGGATCACGTGAGCTACGCGTTGACCCGCGAGGACGTCCCCGACGGGCTGCTGGCCCGATGGCGGCGGGCGAAGCACGGCGAGTGAACGTCCTCGCTGGGGATCAGGATCTGGCGATTTTTTCCCGACACGCCCATCACGGTGCGTGTGTGCGCGGTCGCGGAGACCTACGGTGACCCATTATGGGAAGCGGCCTGATC
>JAJYSQ010000111.1 GCA_021793495.1 Actinomycetes bacterium | reverse complement strand
AGCATATGCTGCTTCTCGCGCTCTACATCTGTGTGGAGCAGATGATCGGCATCGCCTACGCGATCGCTGGCGCGTACGGCACCCCGTTCAAGGTGGTGGCGCTGTGTGCCACAGCGGTGGTGGTGGCTTATATCGCCATCTCGGGGCTGCGTGGGGCGGTGATCAACGACGTCATCCAGTTCGTGGTCATCTCCCTGGTCAGCCTCGTCCTGCTTCCACTGGCGCTGTCCCGGTTCGGGTTGCGTCCCCTCTACGACGGACTGGCTCGTGCTGCCAGCGACGAGTCGTCGCCAGTGTTCACCCCGGGGGCGTTGAACTTCTTCGCAGCGGCCTCGATCCGGTACCTCGTGGTGGCCCTCGTGGTGAGCTTCGGCTTCGTCTTGCTGAACCAGGGCTACTTCTCCAAGGCGCGGGCCGCCGCGAACAGTAAGTCCCTGCTCTGGTCCTACATCGTTGGCACGTTGGTCGCCTGGCTGCCGATCCCGATCCTGTTCGGCACCATCCTCGGTGGGATCGGTATCGCGGACCAGCTGACCGTGGGTGAGGAACTGGGCGTGAGCACCGATGTGGGCACGTATGTGATCGTGGAGAACTTCGGCGCCGTCGGTGCCCTGTTGTTCGCGCTGACCATCTTCATGGCCGGGCTGACCACTGCCGGCAACACTTTGGTCGGCTTCCAGGCGAACTTCGCCGTGGACGTCCAGGACGGGGTGCTGCGCCAGCAGGTGTCGCCGGCGCAACGAAAACGGCGGACGCAGGTGGCCACGATCGTCTTCGGCGTCCTGGTGGCAGTGTTCGCCGTCCTGCTCGAGGGGGTCTCGCTGCTCCAGATCGACATTGTCAGCGGAATCATCTTCGCCACCCCGATGGCAGGTCTGGTGGCGGGTCTGTGTTCGCGCAGGCCCAGCGGGGCTGTGGTGGTGGCCTCGATCGTGATCGGGCTGGTCGCAGGCATCGGGACCTACCTGGCCATCGACGATCCGGACGTGGACTACTTCTACGGCAACGTGGTGTCCCTGCTGGTCCCCGCGGTCGTGGTGTTCATCGGCAGTGTGCTCAAACCGGCTCACTACGACTTCGCACCCTTGCGGGTGTACCGGAGCCGGTACCAAGAACCTGCCGCGACGTCGCCGGGAGAGGAGAGATAGAGATGTCCTTCACAGTGTTCGCCACCGTGATGATCTCGGTGATCGTGTTGGGCTGGGTCGGCTTCGGGATCATCGCAGTCGCGTTGGTCCGGGACAGTGTGGATGCCGTTCGTCACCGTGGCCGCCGTCCCGGGGCGGGCCAGTCGAGGCAAGGAGGAGAGTCATGACGTTGCCGTTTCGTCCCGATGAGGAAACCTATGCTGTGCTCGTCGTGGACATGCAGAAGGACGGGGTGGAGCCGGGCGGGGCGATCTTCGCTCCGGTTCCCGAAGCGGTCCGTGCGCAGATCACCCGGCTGGTGGCCGCGGCCCGGGAGCACAGCTGGCCGGTGCTGCACAGCCAGCACGGGCACCGCCCGGATGGTTCCGACTTCGGGATTGCGGGCTACTTCGAGGAGCTGAGCTGCGTCGAGGGCACGCCGGGGATCGAGTTCGTGGCCGGGATGGAGCCGGCGCCCGGCGAGGTGGTGATCCGTAAGCGACGCTACAGCGCCTTCCACGACACCGACCTGGAGCTGGTGCTGAGGGGCCTGGGAGTGACGGGGCTGCTGGTGTGCGGTGTGCTCACTGATGCCTGCGTGCTGAGCACGGTGGTCGATGCCCGTGCCCGGGACTTCAAGGTGTGGGCGGTGCGGGATGCGCTTGCGGGCACCACGGAACAGCTCCACGAGGCCGCCTTGTCGATCTACGCGGGTTATTTCGCCGATGTGGTGGACACGGACTGGGCGGTAGCGGGAATCACCGCCGCAGGCTGAAGTTCTGTGGCTCAGGTGCCCCGGGTGGGCTCGCGGAGCCAGACCGCTTCGCCGGCGCGCAGCGTCGCCGGATCGCCACCCGGCTGAGAGCGCCAGAGGATCTCGGCGCCCGCGGGACGCTTCAGCGGAACCGCTTCGCCGCCGAAGTTCACCCACACGGTGAGGGTGCCTCGGGTCAGGGTGAGCAGGTCCGCGTCATGGTCGACGGAGGCGCTCGCCGGGAGCTGGTGCCGGAGCCCGGCCCAGGTGCTCAGCAGGCCGCGCCAGCGGTTCAGATGACTCCTCACGTCACCGTGCTGGGTGGCGGCGGAGCCGTGCTCGGGTAGTGGCCCGTGGGCGAGCCAGGGCTCGGCCGTGGAGAAGCCGCGGCCGGGCTCGTCGGTCCAGGGGATGGGGGAGCGGGCTCGGTCCCGGCTGACGTCCAGCTCACCGGCGCGGCGTGCGATCGGATCGCGGGCGGTGTGCGGATCGATCTCCAGGTCGAGCATCCCGAGTTCCTCGCCCTGGTAGAGCAGGTAGGGCCCGGGCATGGCGAGCACCGCCGCCGCCAGGGCGAGGGCGCGGTCGGCGCTGCCGAGGCGGGAAGCCGGGCGGGCGCGGTCGTGATTGGACAGGAACCAGCCGAACGTGCCCGCGGTGTCGGCGCCAGGGGTGCGTAGCACGCGGGCAACCTCGGCGGCCTCGAACGACACCCGGTCGGTGCCGAACCACATCGCGGCATCGAGGCGGCCGGCCTGCAGGTAGCGCTCCACCCGGTCCGGCCTCTCCAGTACGGTCTCGCCGAGCAGGAACGGCTCCTCGCCGGCGTGGGTGCGCGGCAGTCGCTCACGCAGGCGGGCGAACAGGTCGACCACCTCGTCCTGGTCCACGTCGTAGACCCGGTCGAGTCCGCGGGCGGAGCGGACCCGGCCGGCCGGCACGTGCTCGGTGGCTGCGACCTCGAGCACCGGGTTGTCCGGCAGGTCCGGGTGCTTGAGCAGGTTGTGCGCCACATCGATGCGGAACCCGTCCGCACCGAGGTCGATCCAGTGCGCCAGGATGTCCACCCACTCCTCGACCACGCGAGGATTGCGCCAGTTCAGGTCCGGCTGCTCAGGCAGGTAGGCGTGCAGGTAGTACTGCTCGGAACGCGGCTCCCAGGTCCACGCCGAGCCGCCGAAGTTCGCCAGCCAGTTGTTCGGCGGGCCGCCGTCCGGCCCCGGGTCGGACCAGAGGTAGTAGTCGCGATACTCGGTGCCGCCGCGGCCCTCGGCGATTGCGGCCCGGAACCAGGGGTGCTCGTGCGAGGTGTGGTTGGGCACCACGTCCACGAGCAGGCGCATGCCGCGCCCGTGCAGGTCGGCCACGAGCCGGCGGAACGTCTCCGTGTCCCCGAACGTTGGATCGATACCGCGGAAGTCGCTGACGTCGTAGCCGTGGTCGTGCCCCGGGGACGGGAAGAACGGCGTGATCCAGACCGCGTTCACGCCGAGGGCCTGGATGTGGTCGAGCCGGTCGATCACGCCCTGCAGATCACCGGTGCCATCACCATCGGAGTCGGCGAGGGAGCGGATGTAGACCTCGTAGATCACGGCGTCCGGCCACCAGGGGCGTTCGGGGCCGCTGGTGGCCGGGATCGTCGTCGAAATGGGTGGGTTCTGATCGTGCACGTGCTCTCCCTGCGGTACGGGCATCGCCGGTCAGCCTAAACACAGGGCGGGAGCGGACGTCGTCAGACCGGCCAGAGCTCGCCGCCCTGGTGGGTCGCGACGCCGATCCGCTCGGTGGTGCCGGTGCGCGCGTTGAACCACATCCGCCACCGGTCGTCCTCGGCGTCGAACAGCACGAACGGCTTGTAGACCGCCTCGCTGTCCCAGGCGCCCGGTAGCCCGGGGGAGAGGATGGGGTTCTCCGGATGCCGCTTCCACCCGGTGACTCCATTACGCGAGCGGGCCAGGCACACCCGTGCCTTGAACATGTCCTCGTAGCCGATGTAGAAGAGGTAGTACCAGCCCTCGTGGTGGACCACCTGCGGGCCGGCCACCCGCTGCTCCTCCCAGATGTTGTTCGGATCGGGGCCGAACACCGGGGTGGCGTAGGGGCGGGTCCAGGTCCGGCCGTCCTCGCTCTCGGCGTAGCCGAGGGCGTCCGGTTCGAACCAGCCGCCACCGGAGTACCAGAGGCGGTACCGCCCGGACGTCTCGTCCCAGAGGACCGTGGGGCACATCAGCGACTGCTTCTCCCAGGGTGCTGCTGCTTCGAGCACCGGCGTCTCGCTGCGCTCCCAGTGGTAGCCGTCCTCACTGGTGGCGTACCCGATGGCGGACGTGCCGTCGTCGTTGGCCGCCGCCTCCAGGTACACGTCGGTCCAGACGGAGGAGGAGAGCTTCCGGCCCGCGGTCTGGCCGGAGTACCACAGGTGATAGCGGCCGTCCCGGTAGACGATCGCCGGGCGGTTGACATCGTCCTCCCAGCCGGTCTCCGGCCGCGGGGTCAGCACCAGCTCGGGTTCGGACCAGGTCAGGCCGTCCGGGCTCTCGGACACGGCGATCGCGTAGTGCTTGCGCCAGGAGAAGTACATCCGGTAGCCGTTCTCGGTCCGGAGCACGTGGTTGTCGAAGCGAAAATCTCCCTCGGTGCCCATCACGGGGTTCTGCGGGAACTTCTCCCAGCCGCCTCGGCAGCCGATCGTCCTGGCCAGCTCGTCGCCGTTACTCATCATCTTGCTACTCCTTGTCGCGGGGTCAGTTGCTCGTACCATGCCGCTGTTGGAGCTCGGCCTCGACCGTGGGGTAGATCCGCTCCAGCTTGTAGAACGCGAACAGCACGATCAGCACCACGAACAGCGCCGCGGGGATGTGGATGAACACGGCGCTGATGGCGGTGATGGCGCTGTCTGGCTGCACGTCCTGGAGGCCGTCATAGCCCGCCGCGCCCATGATCCAGCCGAGCAGGGCGGCGCCGAAGCCATAGCCCGCCTTCTGACCCATGCTGCCGGCGCTATAGAGAATGCCCTCCACCCGCTTGCCGGTCTTCCACTCGCCGTACTCGATCGTGTCCGGGAGCATGCCCCAGATCGCGCCGAAGATCGGGATGCGGCCGATCCCGCGGATCAACGTGCCGGCGATCGCGAGGTTGAGGTTGCCCGGATCGATCGCCATCACCACGGACCCGATCACGAAGATCACCGCCCCCACGATCATCGGCGCGATCTTGCCGAACCGGCGGTAGACCGGCTGCATGAACAGCATCCCGATCAGCGCCGGGATGTACAGCAGGAAGGACACCAGGGCCACGAAGCTGGTGTCGCCGAGCAGGTTCTCCGCGTAATAGGCGGAGGCGCCGGTGTACATCGACTCGGCGGCGCTGAACACGATGAAGATGAGGAACAGCAGCACCCAGTACTTGTTCTTCACGGCGGCCTTGACCGAGTCTACGAACCCCGGCTGGGACACGGTCACCGGGGGATCGATGAGGCGTTCCTTGGTGTTCTTGAACGTGACCAGGAACAGGGCGGTGGCGATCAGGGCAAAGATCACGAAGGTGACGATCCAGCCCGGTTGCTCGCCACCGAGGGAGTCCACCAGCGGAATGGTCAGCACGGTCACCAGCAGGATTCCCGCCGTGGCGGCGAACATCCGGGTGACGTTGAGCTTGGACCGCTCCTGGAAGTCCCGGGTGATCCGGGTGTTCAGGGTCCCGTACGGGATGACCACACCGGTGAACAACAGCACCAAGATGTTGTAGGTCACCGCGATGTAGACGAGGGTCCACCCGGGGGAGGTGTCCGGCACGGTGAAGATCAGGATCAGCCCGATCGCGAACGGGACGGAGAGGCGGAGGATCCAGGGCCGCGCCCGGCCGTGCGTGGAGTTCGTCCGGTCCACCACGGCACCCATCGCGACGTCGGAGACGCCGTCCAGGATGCGGGAGACCAGCATGATCGTGCCGATCGCTGCAGCGGCGGCGCCGATGATGTCGGTGTAGAAGAACACGATGTAGGTGGACATCGCGCCCCAGGCGATGTTCGTGGCCAGGTCACCGGCGCCGAAGGAGAGTCGTTCCTTCGTGCCGATCTTCGCGAATTCGTCGGTAGACGCGGTCGGTCGTGCTGTCATGGGCTGTCCTCGTTGAAGGCCGGGCCGCGCCGCCGCCTGAGCAGCGGCGCGGCGTGGTACTGCGGTCGGGTCAGTGGGTGGAGGCCTGGAGCAGGCTCTGGGCGAGGGCGTGTAGGTCGAGCTCGTTCGCCTGTTCCACCCGGGTCACGGTGGCGGGGTCGATGGCCTCGATGCCGGTGAAGGCTCCGGCGATGGCCGCGGCCATGCAGCCGATGGTGTCGCTGTCCCCGCCGGCGTTCGCCGCCAGCTCGGCGGTGCGGATCGGGTCCCCGGCGGCGGCCACGAAGAAGCCGAGCGCCGCCGGTACTGCTTCAGCGGCGGGC
>JAJYSQ010000110.1 GCA_021793495.1 Actinomycetes bacterium | reverse complement strand
GAGGTGGTCCTGAAGGACCTGATCCACGACGGCAGCGATCCGGAGATCACCTCGGCCACGATCATGGCACAGACCGCTGCCTACTTCGGACTGACCATGGAGGACCTGTGCGGGTCCTCCCGCTCCCGCGTACTGGTCACGGCTCGCCAGATCGCCATGTACCTCTGCCGCGAGCTCACCGACATGTCCCTGCCACGCATCGGCCAACAGTTCGGTGGCCGGGACCACACGACCGTGATGCACGCCGAGCGGAAGATCCGCGAGCTCATGGGGGAGCCGCGCAGCGTCTACAACCAGGTGACCGAGCTGACCAATCGGATCAAGTCCCAAGGCCAACAGCGGTGAGCAGCCGCGCCCCGGAACTCGGTCGGAAACTGTTTCCCCAGGATGGGGATAACCATGTGGACAATTCTTCCTGCGGTCGGTGCCGGGCACTCATCAACCACGCAACCCGGGCGGTGAGCCCCCTCCACACCCCGGTGCACCGGGGTGTGGACACCTCCACCCCGAGCGCTGGCCACGCCCGGGACCACCGGGGGACGGTGCGGTGGACATCTGCTCGGCAGGGATCCTCCTCCACAAGAACCCCCGGTCGACCTCGGTGGCATCCCCAGCAACACCCACCGATGGACACCTCGCTGACCTGCAGAGACGCGCGTTCTCCCCAGTGTCCACCGGACCGAGTACCACGACGGGAGGAGGATCGATCGATGGTGACCTCGACCTACGTGAGGTGCGGACCGGGAAGGTGCGAGACTGCTGCGACGCATCGGCGGGACGAGACCCTCCGGTCGTCACGATGTCCACGAAGGGACGGTGCGCTGTGAAGATCCGGGTCGAACGCGACGTGCTGGCCGAGGCGGTGGCCTGGGCGGCCCGTAGCCTGCCGCACCGCCCCCCCATGCCGGCGCTCGCCGGTCTGCTGCTGGTGGGCGAGCCCGGCCGGGTAGAGATCTCGGCGTTCGACTTCGAGGTCTCGGGCCGGGTGGAGGTCGCGGCCGACGTGGTGGACCCGGGCCGGGTCCTGGTGTCGGGTCGCCTCCTGGCCGACATCACCCGGTCCTTGCCAGCCAAGCCGGTCGACCTGGGGGTCGAGGGGACCAAGGTGACCCTGTCCTGCGGCTCCGCCCGGTTCGTCCTGGCAACGCTTCCCCTGGACGAGTACCCGACCCTGCCGGTGATGCCCACCTCGTCGGGCTCGGTTGCCGGAGAGGTGTTCGCGGCGGCTGTCGGCCAGGTCGTGGTGGCCGCCGGTCGGGACGACACCTTGCCGGTGATGACCGCGGTGCGCCTGGAGTTCACCGAGGACCTGCTGACCATGGCGGCGACCGACCGTTACCGGCTGGCCGTCCGCGAGCTGTCCTGGAACCCCGAGCAGGCGGGGCTGGAGGCGGCCGCGCTCGTGCCAGCACGTACCCTCGCCGAGGTGGCCAAGTCGTTGGCCACCACCGAGAAGGTCACGGTGGCGCTCTCGCTCGGCACCGCGGGTGACGGCATCATCGGTTTCGAGGGGGCCGGTCGGCGTACCACCACTCGGCTGCTTGACGGAGAGTTCCCCAAGTACCGTTCCCTGCTGCCGACGGAAGCGAGCTCGGTGGCTCGCGTCGACACCCAGGTACTCGTGGAGGCGGTGCGCCGCGTGGCACTGGTCGCTGAGCGGAACACCCCGGCTCGGCTGACCTTCACCGATGGCGAGGTGAGGATCGAGGCCCGGTCGGGCGACGATGCAGCCGGAACAGAGTCCGTGCCTGGCTCCCTCGAGGGCGATGACATCGAGATCGCCTTCAACCCGGGGTACCTGGTGGACGGCCTCACCGCCCTGGCCAGCCCGGTCTCCCGCCTGGCGTTCACCGCGTCAGGCAAACCCGCACTGATCAGCGCGGCGGGAGCCGACGATCACGGCAGTACCATCGGCGACGGGCAGTACCAGTACCTGCTCATGCCGGTCCGGGTCTCGGTGTGAGCCGCCGAGAATCGTGTACCTTTCTCGGCTCGAGCTGAGCGACTTCCGCTCCTACCCGTCGCTGGCCGTGGAGCTACCACCGGGGGTCAGCCTGTTCCTGGGCCTGAACGGCCGGGGCAAGACCAACCTGGTGGAGGCGGTCGGCTACCTGGCCACCCTGGCGTCTCACCGAACCGGAACCGACGCCCCGCTGGTCCGGGCCGGGTGCGACTCTGCCCTGGTCCGGGCGGTGGTCGATCACGACGGCCGCCCGGTTCAGGTGGAGGTGCTGATCACTCCCGGGAAGGCCAACCGAGCACGGGTCAACCGTGGCCCGGTCTCCCGGCCTCGGGAGATCCTCGGGCTCGTCCGCACGGTGCTGTTCGCCCCCGAGGACATCGCCTTGATCCGTGGGGACCCCGGCGAGCGCCGACGCTTTCTCGACGAGCTGCTGGTGCTCCGCTCGCCACGGATGGCGGGGGTTCGTGCCGACTACGACCGTGTCCTGCGCCAGCGCAACGCGCTCCTGAAGTCGGCCGGGGCCCTCCGGCGCACCGGGAGAGGCGACCTGGCGACCTTGGACGTGTGGGACGCGCACCTGGCGCGGACCGGCGCCGAGCTCCTCGGTGCGCGGCTGGAGCTGGTCGCAGACCTCGCCCCACTGGTCGCCCAGTCCTACGGTCGGCTCGCCGGTCCGGACGCGACCGGTCCGGCCCGGGTGGCCTACCGGTCCTCGGTGGCCCGGGACCTCGACCCGGACCAGTCTCGTGAGCACCTGACCGGCGTGCTGGCCGAGGAGCTCTGCCGCCGCCGCCGCGAGGAGGTGGAGCGTGGGGTGAGCCTGGTGGGCCCCCATCGAGACGACCTCACCGCGACCCTCGGGGAGCAGCCAGCCCGTGGGTACGCCAGCCACGGCGAGTCGTGGTCGTTCGCCCTCGCCCTGCGCCTGGGCTCCTACGAGCTCTTGCGGAGCAGCATCGGTCCGGGTGGTGGACCGATACTGCTGCTGGACGACGTCTTCGCTGAGCTCGACTCGTCGCGGCGTGAGGCGCTGGCCCGTGTGGTGCGGCAGGCCGAGCAGGTCCTGGTGACCGCCGCGGTGAGCGCGGACGTGCCCGAACAGCTCGCCGGCGCACGCTTCGAGGTGGGTGCCGGGACCGTGAGCCGGCAGCCATGACCGGACCGGATCCGGACGTGCCTGCGGTGAGCGGGGCCGGTGCCGCACCGGTCCCCGCGGAGCCCTCCGTCGTCGACCATGGTGGTGACCTGGCCCGTGCCGCGTTCCTGGCGGCGCTGGCGGGCACGCCTGGCGGGGGTGTGGTGCCGCCCGGTCGTGCCGGGTCTGGTCGTGCCGGGTCTGGTCGGCAGGGGGGTCGAGGCCGCGGGGACGCGCAGCCGGTACCCGAGCGACGGGGCATCCGACCCCTGGAGCACAACCGTGGAGGGCTGAGCGGTCCGGGTCCGGACGAGCGCGACCCGGTGCCGGTGGGCGTGGTCCTGGACCGGCTGGCCCAGGACCAGGGGTGGAGCACGGAGGTGGCGACCGGTCGGCTGCTCGGCCAGTGGGAGCAGCTGGTCGGACCGGCGGTGGCCGAGCACTGCCGCCCCGTGGAGGTGATCGGTACGGAGCTGGTGGTGGCGGCCGAGTCCACGGCGTGGGCCACCCAGCTGCGGCTGATGGGGCCGGTGCTCCTGGATCGGCTGTCCGCCCAGGTGGGACCGGGGGTGGTCCGCACCGTTCGGGTGCTCGGTCCGTCAGGGCCCCGGTGGACCCACGGTCCCCGGGTGGTGCGCGGACGTGGCCCACGAGACACGTACGGCTGAGCCCGCGGATCGCGCCGGTTCTCGGCCCTGGGTGAACCCTGGGCACGTAGGTCCCCAGGTCGAGGCCGCCCCAGGGCGGCCAGAGCGGCCTGGTTGCCCCCACAGGCCCCTTGGACGCTCTGGCGAGGCGTTGAAAAGGTAGGATGAGGACGCCGTTGTCGCGGCGATCACCCAGTCTGCCGGCCCCGCACACCCCGATGAGGGTGCCGGGGGTCGGCGGGCGCATGTTCGCAGAGGATGGGCGTGGACGATCACCAAGATGTGGACACCGTGGCGGATGGACGACCCGGCAGCTATGACGCCAGCTCGATCACGGTGCTCGAGGGGCTGGACGCGGTGCGCCGACGGCCCGGGATGTACATCGGTTCCACGGGTGAGCGGGGGCTGCACCACCTGGTCTACGAGGTGGTCGACAACTCGGTCGACGAGGCGCTGGCGGGGTACTGCGACACCATCGACATCAGGATCCTGCCCGATGGGGCGGTCCGGGTCGTCGACAACGGACGTGGGATACCGGTCGACCTGCACGAGGCGGAGCAGCGTCCGGCGCTCGAGGTCGTCCTGACCGTGCTGCACGCCGGGGGAAAGTTTGGCGGGGCGGGGTACTTCGTCTCCGGCGGCCTGCACGGGGTCGGCATATCCGTGGTCAACGCGCTGTCGGTGCTCCTCGAGGTGGAGGTCCACCGTGATGGGCACGTCTGGCGCCAGGCCTACGTGCGCGGAGTGCCGATCGCGCCGTTGGAGAAGGGTGAGCCGGTCACCGGCACCGGGACCATCATCACGTTCTGGCCCGACCCGGAGATCTTCGAGACCACCGAGTTCTCCTTCGAGACCCTGGCCCGGCGGCTCCAGGAGATGGCGTTCCTGAACCGTGGCCTGTCGCTGAGGTTGCGGGACGAACGACACCAGGAGCCGTCCTCCATCGACGAGTCGGCGGGTGGTCCACCGGCGCTGCACCCCCTGCCCGTCGATGGCTCGTCCCCCGTCCGTGAGGTCGTCTACCGGTACGAGGGTGGGATCGCGGACTTCGTCCGGTACATCAACGTCTCCAAGGGCGAGCCGGTCAACAAGACGATCGTGTACTTCCAGGCCGACGACGCCGAGCGGCACCTGTCGGCCGAGGTGGCCATGCAGTGGAACAGCGGATTCTCCGAGGGCGTGCACACGTTCGCCAACACGATCCACACCACCGAGGGCGGGACCCACGAGGAGGGGTTCCGGTCGGCGCTCACCTCGGTGGTCAACCGGTACGCCCGGGAGCAGAAGCTGCTGAAGGACAAGGAGGACAACCTCGCCGGAGAAGACGTGCGGGAAGGGCTCACCGCCATCCTCTCGGTCAAGCTGACCGAGCCGCAGTTCGAGGGGCAGACCAAGACCAAGCTCGGGAACACCGAGATGAAGACCTTTGTCCAGAAGGCGTGCAACGAGGAGATCAACGCTTTTTTCGAGCGGAACCCCGCCGAGGCGAAGGAGATCGTCCGCAAGGCGATCGGTGCGGCGACCGCCCGGATGGCTGCGCGCAAGGCGCGTGACCTGACCCGGCGCAAGGGTCTGATGGGTGGCGGCGGCCTGCCGGGAAAGCTCATCGACTGCCAGTCGACCGATCCGGCGGAGTCGGAGATCTTCATCGTGGAGGGCGACTCGGCCGGGGGGTCAGCGCGGCAGGGTCGCAACCCCCGGACCCAGGCGATCCTGCCGATCCGCGGCAAGATCCTCAATGTGGAGAAGGCCCGGATCGATCGGGTGCTGGGCAACCAGGAGGTCCAGGCGCTCATCTCTGCCCTGGGCACGGGGATCCACGACGAGTTCGACATCGTGCGGCTTCGTTACCACAAGATCGTGCTGATGGCCGATGCCGACGTCGACGGTCAGCACATCAGGACCCTGCTGCTGACCCTGCTGTTCCGATTCATGCGTCCGCTGGTCGAAGCAGGCCACGTCTACCTCGCGCAGCCCCCGCTGTTCAAGATCAAGTGGATCAAGGAGCACGCGGAGTACGCCTTCACCGAGCGGGAGCGTGACGGGCTGGTCGAGCTGGGGGTCGCCGCCGGCAAGCGGTTGCCCAAGGAGGACGCGATCGGGCGGTTCAAGGGGCTGGGTGAGATGGGGTACGACGAGCTGTGGGCCACGACCATGGACCCGGCCCGACGCACCCTGCTCCAGGTCAGCCTCGACGACGCCGCTCAGGCCGACGAGATGTTCAGCGTGCTCATGGGTGAGGACGTCGAGTCCCGACGGTCCTTCATCCAGCGCAACGCCAAGGACGTCCGCTTCCTGGACATCTAGTCCACCGGCCACCCGCCTGATCCACCCCCTGGTACGACAGTCCCATCGGAGGCACTCGACGTGACCGAGACACCCGTCTGGCCCGACGCCGACCGGATCGAACCGGTCGACCTCCAGGTCGAGATGCAGCGCTCGTACCTCGACTACGCGATGAGCGTGATCGTCGGCCGTGCCCTGCCGGACGTACGCGACGGTCTCAAACCGGTGCACCGCCGGGTGATCTACGCGATGTTCGACGGCGGGTACCGCCCCGACCGGAACTTCTCGAAGTCGTCG
>JAJYSQ010000109.1 GCA_021793495.1 Actinomycetes bacterium | reverse complement strand
CGGATCCTTGCACCGGGTCCCGGTCGACCTCGCCGACCTGCTGTCCGCCGTCGCCAACGGTTGGTCACGCATCGCCGACCGGCGTTGGGTGGTCGACGTCTGTGCGCAGGGGACGATCTGCGCCGATGCCGAGCGGATCATCGCGGCCCTGGACGCCTTGGTGGAGAACGCGGTCGCCGCGACCGAGCCAGGCGCCCGGATCACCCTGGGGTGTCATCTCAGCAGCGACGCCGCGGTGATCGAGGTGGCCGACGACGGCATCGGGATCGCCCCCGAGCACCATTCCCTGGTCTTCCGCCGGTTCTGGCGGCTGGAGGATCGCGGGGGCCGGCGGGTCGAAGGATCCGGCCTCGGCCTGGCCATCGTGCACTCCATCGTCTCTGCCCACGGTGGCCAGGTCGCCGTACACAGCGCACCGGGGAAGGGCACCCGCTTCCAGCTGACCGTGCCGCTCGGGGACTGCACGCTGCACCCCACGCCAGCACGGGCAGCCTCGGGTGAAGCGAACATGACGGCTGGATGACAGCCCCGTCACTTTCACCATCTCGCCCGCCACAACCCTGAAGATTCTCGAAGGATCACTCGATCCCGCTCACCATCGGTGTCCACGACCCGGTGGACGCGTGGTCACCGACGGTCTCGGCAGGAAGGACGACATGGCGACAGTCGAGCTGGTGGAGCTCTCACCGGCCCCCCGCAGCGCCCCGAGGCGCGCTGTCACCACGATCCGCGCCTATGTCGGGCTGACCAAGCCGCGGATCATCGAGCTGCTCCTGGTCACGACCGTGCCGAGCATGGTCCTGGCCGCGCACGGGTGGCCCGGATGGCGGCTGCTGACCGTGACCCTGGTGGGCGGCAGCCTCGCGGCAGGCAGCGCGAACAGCCTGAACTGCTATGTCGACCGGGACATCGACTCGGTGATGAACCGGACCGCGAACCGGCCGCTCGTCACCGCGGCCGTGCCGCCCAACCGCGCACTGGTCTTCGGCGCCGTGCTCGCCGTGCTCGCCACCGGGACGCTGTCGTGGGGGGCCAACCTGCTGGCCGCCGCGCTGGCTACCGCCGCCATCGCCTTCTACGTCCTCGTGTACACCCTGGGACTCAAGCGCCGCACCTCGCAGAACATCGTGTGGGGTGGAGCCGCCGGGTGCGCGCCCGTCCTGGTCGGGTGGGCGGCCGTGACCGGGCGGATCAGTCTCGCCCCGGTGATCTTGTTCGCCATCGTGTTCTTCTGGACACCGCCGCACTTCTGGGCGCTGGCCCTGCGCTTCCGCGAGGACTACGCGCGGGCCGGAGTACCGATGCTCCCGGTGGTCGCCAGCGACCGCACCGTGACCCGGGCCATGGCCGGGTACACCGTCGCCACGGTGGCTGTCTCGCTGCTGCTGTGGCCGGTGGCCGGGACCGGATGGCTCTACCCGGTGGCCGCGACCACGCTGGGAGCCTGGTTCCTGCAGGGTGCGCTCGGACTGCACCGGCAGACCGCGCGCACCGGGCTGGACCGCAAGGCCGCGATGCGGTTGTTCCACCGATCCATCAGCTACCTGACCTTGCTGTTCGTCGCCCTCGCCGTGGACGTGCTCGCCGGTCGGTGGCTGCGATGAGCACCGGCACCGCGCTGGGGGTGGGCCCGCTGCCTGGCACGTAGCGGATCCCGGGCCGCACGCGACCCACCGACCCATCTGTCGATCCCGACACGCCGGAGGAGAAGGCATGTCCAAGCCAGGACGACTGCTGGCGATCATCATTCCGTTCTTGATCGCAGCGACACTGTTCATCTGGGGTGGGCTGAAGCTCAGCCGCTACCCTGCGGCGATCGCCGCCACGACGTCCTCGACCAGCAACGGTGCCGAGGCTTCTCTCACGATGCAGACGGTGCCCGCGCTCGGCAGCGGCCCGCACCCCGACTGGGTGAGCTACCTGATCCAGCGGCCGGACGGCCAGTGGGTGCACACGACCATGCTCCAGGTACCGGCACACGCTCTGGTGCACGTCACGATCTTGCAGTACGACACCGGCAGCGACCTGCGCAACCCACTGATGAACCAGCCGCAGGGGACGGTGGGCGGGACCATCACGGTCAACGGTCAGACCGTCGACGCGCTCACCCCGAAGAACGACGCGCCCGGAATCGGGCACACGTTCACCATCCCGGCCCTCGGAGTCAGCGTCCCTCTCGAGGGCGTGCCCGACACGGCGAAGAACCCGTGCTCGGCTGCCCCCTGCACCACGAACTACTCGCACAACACGATCCAGTTCGAGTTCCGCACGGGAGCGGCGGGGCTCTACCACTGGCAGTGCTTCGTTCCCTGCGGCACCGCCTTCCTGTACGGCAACGGAGGCCCGATGCAGACCCTGGGGTTCATGGGTGGATTCCTGAAGGTGGTGGCCTGAGATGAGCGGCTCAACGCCTCCTTCGCCCACGCACGCCACGGCGGCCCAGCCCCGGCACGCGCTACGGATCTTCCTGGTATGGCTCGTCTTGTCGGCGATCGCCACCCCCCTGGTGTACCTCGTCCTCGGCCCGCACCTGCCACCGGGGGGCATGAGCGACAGCGCGGCCAGCCAGCAGTTCGACATGAAGGTGCTCACCGCCATCGCGACCCCCGTCGTGCTGTTCATCTGGACCTACTTCGGGTACGCGCTCATCTTCTTCCGTTCGCAGCGTGGCGTGATCGAGGACGGTCCGCCCATCCGGGGCAACCGGGTCTTCCAGGCCGGCTGGCTGGGGATCACCACCGCTCTCGTGCTGTTCCTGTTCGGATTCGGGACGTACGAGCTGATCCACCCGGCCGGTGCCGGGGCGGGAGAGGGGCCGAACCCCATCTGGAGCCCGGTGTCCTCTTCCTCGACCAAGCCGCTGGAAGTCCAGGTGATCGCCCAGCAGTGGCAGTTCACCTACCGCTACCTGAACGCCGGAGGGTTCGAGACCACCCAGCTCTACCTTCCCGTGGACCGCCCGGTCGTGTTCCACGTCACGAGCCTGGACGTGATCCACGGCTTCTGGGCCTACCAGCTGGGAGTGAAGGCAGACGCCAACCCGGGCGTCGACAACGTGGCGTTCACCACCCCGACCCAGCTCGGACGATTCGAGGTGCGCTGCTCCGAGCTGTGCGGGATCTGGCATGGCGCCATGTACAACAACGGGTACGTGGTCAGCGCCGGGGCGTTCTCCCAGTGGCTGACCAAGGAGCAGCAGCGCCACGCCCCTGACCTGCCCTTGCTGCCTCCAGCCGCGCCCTACTACAACCCGGGAGCCGGTGGCGGGTTCTACGGATCGGGGCAGGAGCCCAACGCCACAGCCACCCCTTCGCCTTTCCCCAGCAGCGTGACCTCGCCTGCCGGATCCTGACGGCCCCGACGAATCCAGGAGTCCTTGAATGGCACTCGACATCACCTCGAGCCCGGCCGGCGACGGAGGGACGCTCGCCACTGGCGGTGTGCCCGCGGCCCGACGCACCCGGAACGACTGGCTGCGCCCCAATGTCCTCTGGGGGCTGGTCGGCGCCGTCATCGGCTACGCGATCGGTCACTGGGCCGGCAACGCCATCGCGCACAACTGGCAGCAGGTCCAGGGCAGCGACCAGAACAACGTCTCGCTGGTCCTGGGGTACCTCGTCGGCAGCGTCGGCTTCCTCGCTGGGCTCGGTATCGTGAACTACCCGCTGGCCAAGCTCGTCGGCCGGCAACCACCGGCGCCCGAGGAGGCCCAGCCGGGGCTCGGGAAGTTCTTCCGGTACACCCTCGACCACAAGGTGGTCGGCGCGCAGTACCTCGTCGCCATGATCCTCTACTTCATGGTGGGTGGGTTGTTCGCCCTGTTGTTCCGGACCGAGCTGCTGTCACCCACCAGCCATGTGATCACACCCGACGCCTACATCGAGCTCGTCGGCATGCACGGCACCATGATGATGATGATGATGACCTCGGCCATCATCGGGCCGTTCGGCAACTACCTCGTGCCGCTGATGATCGGCAGCAAGCGCGTCGCGTTCCCCCGGCTCGAGGCGCTGTCCCTGTGGCTGACGCCTGCGGCTTTCGTGGTCCTGCTGTCCGGATTGCTCATCGGCGGCTTCCCGACCGGGTGGACCGGGTACGCCCCGTTGGCGGTGCAGGCGACCCAGGGCATGGACTCCTACCTCGTGTCCTTCGGGTTGATGGCCCTGTCGCTGCTGTTCGGGGCGGTCAACATGGCCGCCACCATCATCAGCCACCGAGCTCCGGGGATGACGTTCGGACGCCTGCCGATCTTCGTGTGGGCCATGCTGTCCACCGCGAGCATCATGGTGCTGGCGGTCCCGGTGCTGTTCGCCGGGCTCTACCTGATGCTCATGGACCGGACCTGGCAGACGGCCTTCTTCACCTGGCAGCATGGCGGCAGCCCCTACCTGTGGGAGAACCTCTTCTGGTTCTTCGGGCACCCCGAGGTCTACCTGCTGGCGCTGCCGAGCTTCGGGATCCTCGCGGAGCTGTTGCCCGTCTTCGCCCGCAAGCCCGCGTTCGGCTACCGGACGGTGGTCGCCGGGCTGATCGGCGTCGGCGTGCTGAGCTTCTTCGTCTGGCAGCACCACCTGTTCATGAGCGGGATGAACCCGGACATGCGACCGGTCGTGATGCTGACCACCGAGCTGATCTCGGTGCCGACCGGGATCGTCTACCTGGGGGCCATCGGCACCCTGTGGCGGGCGAAGATCCGGATCACCGTACCGATGCTGTTCTGCCTCGGGCTGCTGTTCAACTTCCTGCTCGGCGGGATCACCGGGGTGTTCATCTCGGACGTCCCGGCGGACACCACCCTGCACGGCTCGTTCTTCGTCCTCGCCCATTTCCATTACACGATCATGGGTGGGTACATGTTCGGCTTCTTCGCCGGGGTGTACTACTGGTTCCCGCGTTTCACTGGCCTGCAGCTCAGCGAGAAGATTGGCACGTGGCACTTCTGGACCATGATCGTCTTCTTCAACTCCACGTTCCTGCCGCTGTTCGCCGTCGGCCTGCTCGGTCAGCCCCGACGGGTGTTCGAGTACCAGCACCGCCTGCAGGGTCTGAACGACTGGGCCACGATCTCGGCCTACCTGCTGGGAGTCTCGCTGCTGATCTTCCTGTGGAACATCGTCTGGACCACCGCGATCAAGAACCGGCCGTCCTCGATGAACCCGTGGCACTCCCTGGGACTCGAGTGGACGATCCCCTACCCGACGCCGCTGGAGAACTTCGACCGAGTGCCGGTCGTGTTGTCCAGCCCGTACGACTACGGGGTCCCGGACCGGCCACCGGTGGCGGTCGTGCCCGAGCCGGTGGGCGTCGGCTGCGGGCCTGCACTGTCCGATCCTGTCCGCGAGGAGGACCAGCATGGCTGAGCACTCGGTCAGTGACGGCAGGTCCGGTGCCGCTGCGGCGACTCCGACGAGTGTCCAGGACGTGCCGGTGCACGCCGTGGTCGACGAGCAGGCGTTCTATGCCCGTGCCCAGGCCAATGCGTCCTGGGCAGCGTCCCGGATGTTCGTGGCCATCGGAGCCACCGTGTACGGCGCGCTGGTGTTCTCGTACTTCTACCTGCGGTCGTTGGACTCCAACGGTCTGTGGCACCAGCCAAGCCAGCACCCTCCGATCCTGCTGAGCGTGGTCATGCTCGGTCTCGGGGTGACGAGCAGCCTGCTGTTCGTCTGGGCGACCCGCCGGTTGCGAGCGGGACGCCGGGGGGTGCTCGACTGGGGGGTAGCCAGTGCCATCACCACGGGGGTGCTCGCGTTGACCGTGGGGCTGTCGATCTGGCAGCTGAGCAGACTGCCGTTCGCCCCGGGGGACAGCGGGTACGCGAGCGTCTTCGTCGGCACCGAGGTGGTCACGATCGGCATGCTGCTGATCGAGCTCTACCAGATCGAGACCGTGCTGGCGCGCTCGATCCGGCTGCGCGGCGTGCTGTCTCCAGGGGGGGACGCCGCTGACAGCTCCGAGGTCATGGCGTTCCGCCTGGCGGTCGATGCCGCATCGCTGTTCGCCGGCTTCATGGCCATCGTCCTCGTCGGGGTGTTCGTCCTCTTCTACTGGGTGTCATGAGCAGCTGGCCAGCCGGCGCGGTGACCGCGGCGCTGGTGGTGCTGGCGGTGCCGTACGTGGTGGGTTACCTCACCCTGAGCCGCCTGGCGCGCCGGCATGGCCACCCGCGCACCGTCCGTCGCGGGCGGCTGTTCGCCACGGTGACGGCCTGGACCATCGCCGTGGTCGTCCTGAGTGGACGGTGGGAGGCGGTGGCCGGCGGGTCGTTCACCGCGACCACCGTCAGCCAGCTCGCACTCATGGTGGCCGTGCCGCCGCTGGTGCTCGCTGGCGCCCCGTGGATGGCGCTCGTGCGTGGCGTGCCGGCACGGCTTCGCAGCC
>JAJYSQ010000108.1 GCA_021793495.1 Actinomycetes bacterium | reverse complement strand
CGGCCCGGGCCGGAGCCAGCGGCACGGTTCTCGCCCTCGTAGGCCCGGACCAGGTCCGCGAGGTGAGCCGGTTGCACGAGGCCGCCGGAGTACAGGCGACGATCACGAAGGTCGAGCCGGGTGATCCCGCCGTCCGCACGATCGCCACCTCGGGCACGCCGGTGGTGCCCCGCCCACGGGCGTCCGCACCCCCCGTCGTCGACCGGGGACCGCGCAACGGTGGTGCGGGACGGCCGCGCCGACCGGGGCCTCGGTCGGCTGTCCGCCGACCCCGCTAGGTGCGCGTCCGTCTGGCCGGACCGGTCGACGCGGACTCCCCCCTCCGGTCCCACGCGGGCTCCGCGAGGCCCCAGACGGGAGTCACCCCTCCAGCGACCGCCCGATGATCTCCTTCATGATCTCGGTCGTCCCCCCGTAGATCGTGGTGACCCGGGTGTCGAGGAAGGCCTTGGCCACCGGGTACTCGAGCATGTAACCGTACCCGCCGAACAGCTGCAGGCAGCTGTCGACGACCCGTTTGGCCATCTCGGTGGTCCACCACTTGGCCTTCGCGGCGTCGATCGCGTCCAGCCGTCCGGCATTCAGGGCCCGTACCGCCCGATCCACGTACGACCGGGCGATCTCCACCTCGGTGCTCATCTCAGCCAGCGTGAACCGGGTGTTCTGGAAGGCACCGATCGGCTGCCCGAAGGCCCTTCGGGAGCGCACGTAGGAGATCGTCTGGGCCATGACGGTCTCGGCGGTGGCCACCGCGCCGACCGCGATCGACAGACGCTCGCGCGGCAGGTTCTCCATCAGGTGGATGAAGCCTTTGTTCTCCGTGCCGACCAGCGCCTCCGCCGGCAGGTGCACGTCGTGGAAGAACAGCTCGGCGGTGTCCTGCGCGTGCAAGCCGATCTTCTCCAGCCGACGTCCGCGTTCGAACCCGGCGGTGCCGCGTTCCACGGCCAGCAGGCTCAGCCCGTGCGCGCCGGCCCCGGGATCGGTTTGGGCAACGACCAGGACCAGGTCAGCATTGATCCCGTTGGTGATGAAGGTCTTCGAACCGTTGAGCACGTACCCGTCGTGGTCGCGTACTGCGGTCGTGGTGATCCCGGCGAGGTCGCTACCGGCTCCCGGCTCGGTCATGGCGATCGCCGTGATGATCTGCCCGGAGCAGAATCCCGGAAGCCATCGGCGTCGCTGCGCCTCGGTGGTGAGGTTCACCAGGTACGGCGCGACCACGTCGTTGTGCAGCCCGAATCCCACGCCGGTGGCGCCTGCCCGGATCAGCTCCTCGGCGACCACGACATTGAATCGAAAGTCAGCGGACCCGCCACCGCCGTACTCGACGGGTACGTCCGTTCCGAGCAGCCCCTGGGCACCAGCCTTCGCCCAGACCGACCGGTCGACGATGCCATCCTTCTCCCACTGTGCGTGGTAGGGGCCCACCTCGCCGGCCACGAAGGCAGCCACGGCGACCCGGAAGTCCTCGTGCTCGACGTCGAACAGATCGCGATCCATCCGCCCCCCTGCTGGTCTCGTCGCCGCGTGGTCACCTCGGGAGTGCTCCCGGACCATCGTGGCACGCCCGAGACCGGTCCTACCGTGGAATCCTGGTCCGATGGTCGCTACGAGCCCGTACGACGAGCCGCCCACCCGCCCGGATCCCGGACTGTTCGGGCCCGAATCAGTGACCTGGCGGGTGCACGCCGAGCCTGTGCTGTGGATAGCCGGGCTGCGTGCCCTGTACCTGCAGGCCCTGCACCCGCAAGCCGTCCGCCTGGTCGCCGAGTACTCCGACTTCGACCGCGACGCCTGGGGCCGCCTGTTCCGGACCGCCGCCTACGTGGGGGTCACCACGTTCGGGGGCACGCAGGCGGCCGAGCATGCCGCCGAGCGGGTGCGGCGCATCCATGCGGCGCTGCCCGGGGTGGACTCCGCCGAGCTGCTGCTCTGGGTGCACGTCTGCGAGGTCGACTCGTTCCTGTCCACCACACGACGCTCCGGCCTGGGACTGACCGACGCGCAGGCCGACCGGTACGTCGACGAGCAGCGTCGGGCCGCCGCCTTGGTCGGGCTGGACCCCGACGGCGTCCCGAGCACCAGCGCGGAGCTGACCGAGTACCTGCAGCGGGCGCGTCCGCGGCTGGCCGGCACCGCGCAGGCCTACGACTCGGCTCGGTTCATCCTGGCTCCTCCGATGCCTGCGTGGGTCGCGCTGCTCACCCCGGCCCGACCAGCGTGGGCCTCGGCGGCCGGGCTGGCCTTCGCCCTGCTGCCACGGTGGGCGCGTCGGCTCTACGGTGCCCCCGGCCTGCCCACCACGGATCTCGCGGCCGCGGCTGCGCTGCGGTCGTTGCGCCGGGGGCTGGCTGTGTTGCCGCCGAGGCTGCTGGAGGGCCCGCACCTGCGTGAGGCACGGCAGCGGCTGCGCGGCGGCCGCGAGCTACGACGTGCTGGATGAGCCGGACGGCCTGGGCGAGTCGTCCACCAGCGGGTGCGGGTCGGTCCGCAGGTCGGTCGCTCCGGTCAGCAGCGCCCTCACCTCGCCCTCACGGTACCGGCGATGCCCGCCGAGCGTCCGGATCGAGGTCAGCTTGCCGGCCTTGGCCCAGCGCGTGACGGTCTTCGGATCGACCCGGAACATGGCCGCCACCTCGGCAGGGGTCAGCAGTGGCTCGGTCTCCGGAGCATGTGATGTCATCGTGGTCATGGTCTCCTGGTCGGGGGTCGCGGGCACGCCAGTCCGTCGGCCCAGTCACGACCGCCGGCCCCCTGCGGGTGCCCCCAGCGGCCGCTATCCTGCCGGTTGGCATAGGATGTCCGATATAGTCCTTCCGGGCCATGAGCGCACGTAGGTGGGAAGGACTAGTTCGTTCGACCCTCCGGCGGTGACCTCTAGCTCGCGCGGGCGTAGGCCTGGACTCGCCGCCATCGCCCGGCGACCCTCTGGTACTGGTCCATCGCTCGGGCACCGTCCCCGGCACCCAGGGCAGACAGTGCCGCCGCCACCTCGGCGGCCGAGGTGTCTGCCAGGAGCGCGTCGTCGTCGAGCAGCCGGGTCAGTCCCCCGTAGTCGAGCTCCACCCAGGACTGCGGGTGGAACTCCTCCAACCACCGACCCAGCTCGGTCACCGCCAGCGTCACCGGGGTCGACCCGGTCGTCTGGCGCAGCACCCGTACGGCCCGGGCAACCCGGCGGCGGGCCTGGACCATGGCCGTACGGAACACCACGCCTCGCCCCGGCTCCGTCAACCGCACCTCGCGCTCCCCCTGGTCGACCAGGACGAACCAGTCCACCGGGACCTGCCATCCGGCCGTCCGGATGTGCACCGGCTCGTCGGGGTGGTCCCGCCGCAGCGCACCGAGCTCGGCCCGGGCCCCTCCGGCGACCGCCGCCGGGACCACCACCGAAGCGACCGGCGCCGGCAGCCCCTCGACCATCTCGGCGAAGGCGACCAGGCTGCGCAGCCGGGTCTGGCAGGGGGCCAGCAGGATCTGCTCGCCCACGTGCAGCACGAACGCCTCCGGGTCGATCTCGGTGGCCACGACCGGCGGAGTGGCGGCGAGTCCGACCAGCCCGCGCAGATGCTCGGACGCCACCAGCCCCTCGACGCGGCTTCGGTCAGCCCAAGCCGGCGGACCGGACGCCAGTGGCACGTCCTCGACGACCCCCTGCACGTACTCCGCCCACCGGCCGGCGTCCACCCGGTCCAGGACTGCAAGCGGCTGGTAGACGCGCAGGTACGCGGCGTGCGGGGCGGCGACCGAGGTCCGCATCCCTGCATCGTCGCACGCGGGTGCCGACCACAGCCTCACCGACGTCGCACCGAGGCGCCCACCTCGTGCGAGGTGTCAGTTGTCGCCGGGGCGCGGTAAGGTTTGCCCACGCACACATCCAACCGTCGAGAGTCGTCGGGGAGCCCGCTCGTGGCGTCCCGGCTTTCGCATGTACGAGGGGGTCGAGCCATATGGGGCGCGGCCGGGCCAAGGCGAAGCAGACCAAGGTAGCCCGGGAGCTGAAGTACAGCTCCCCGCAGACCGACCTCGATGCGCTGGCGCGCGAGCTGTCCGGCACCCCCCCCGAGGAGCACGTGGCCGAGGTCCTCGACGAGCCGATCGAAGACGACAGGGATCCGTTCGCCTCACACGGGTGACCCCGTGCTCGTCCCGGCGACCCGGCCGAGACAGACACCGGCCTCAGCCGCCGGAGCCGTACCGGCCGACCAGCCGGACCGCGAGCCCGTCGGTCTCGGTGACCGGCGCGACCACCCCCAGCACCCAGGCAGGCACCCCACGGCCGGCGAGCAGCGCCACCGCGGCTTCGGCATCCGCCGGTGCCACCAGGGCGATCATCCCGACGCCCATGTTCAGGGTGTGCTCCAGCTCCGCCAGCTCCACCGGGCCCACCTGCGCGATCAGGTCGAAGATCGGCGCCGGCGTCCAGCTCGAACGATCCACCGTGGCCCCCAGCCCCGCCGGCAGCACCCGGGCCAGGTTTGCGGCCAGCCCGCCTCCGGTGACGTGCGCCATGGCGTGCACGGGGACGGACGAGGCGAGCGCGAGCACATCTCGGGCGTAGATCCGGGTCGGGACCAGCAGCTCCTCGCCGAGGGTGCGGCCCAGCTCCTCGACGTGGCGCTCCAAGCTCCACCCGGTGCCCTCGAGCAACACGTGGCGCACCAGCGAGTACCCGTTGGCGTGCAGGCCCGAAGCGCTCATCGCCACGAGCACGTCACCCGAGCGCACCCTGGCCGGCCCCAGGATCGCATCGGCCTCGACCACCCCCGTGCCGGCCCCGGCCAGGTCGTACTCGTCCGGTGAGAGCAGACCCGGATGCTCGGCGGTCTCCCCGCCGAGCAGCGCCGCACCAGCGATCTGGCACCCACGTGCCACTCCGGCGACGATGCTGGCGATCCGCTCGGGTACCAGGCGGCCACAAGCGATGTAGTCGGTGAGGAAGAGCGGTTCGGCCCCACAGACCACCAGGTCGTCGACGACCATGGCGACGAGGTCTTGCCCGATCGTGTCGTGCACCCCCATCGCCGCGGAGACCGCCACCTTGGTGCCGACGCCGTCGGTGGATGTGGCCAGCACCGGACGCCGGTAGCGGGTGAGCGCGGTGGCGTCGAACAGCCCGGCGAAACCGCCGATCCCGCCCAGCACCTCGGGGCGCCCGGCCGAGGCCACCGCGGCCCGCATCAGCTCCACGGCCCGCTCGCCGGCCGCGATGTCCACCCCGGACGCGCCGTACGACGTGGGGGTCGCGCTCACGGGGCTGCCTCCGGGCGATCGGTCACGGCCGGCCCAGCGCGTCGGTCGCCCCGGCGGTGGACACCAGCAGGCCCCTGGCGTCCGGACCAACCGTCGGGCCCGCCAGCCCGGCGAACCCGAGGGGCTCGGCATCGCCGAGGGTCGGGTCGCAGATCTCGACCGGGTAGACCCCGTCGAAGCAGGCCCGGCACAGCGACCCCATGGGCACCTCGGTAGCGGCAACTAGCGCGTCGAGGGAGACGTACCCCAGGGAGTCCGCGCCGATCGCCGTGCGGATCTGCTCGACGCTCAGGCCGGCAGCCACCAGCTCGGCTCGGCTGGCGAAGTCGATGCCGTAGAAGCACGGCCAGGCCACCGGCGGGGAGGAGATCCGCACGTGCACCTCTCGGGCCCCGGCTTCGCGCAGCATCCGGACCAGCGCCCGCTGGGTGTTGCCGCGGACGATCGAGTCGTCCACGACGACCAGCCGCTGGCCGGCGATCACCTCGCGCAACGGGTTGAGCTTCAGCCGGATGCCCAGCTGACGGATCGTCTGGCTGGGCTGGATGAAGGTACGTCCCACGTACGAGTTCTTCACCAGGCCGACCCCGTAGGGGATCCCGGAACGCTGGGCGTACCCGATCGCTGCCGGCGTGCCGGACTCCGGTACCGGGATGACCAGGTCCGCCTGTGCCGGGTGCTCGTCGGCCAGCCGGCGGCCAACCTCCACCCGAGTCGCGTGCACCCCACGCCCAGCCAGCGTGGTGTCCGGCCGAGCCAGGTAGACGTACTCGAACAAGCAGTGCCGGGGGGTCGGTTCGGCGAACCGTCGGGAACGCAGCCCGTGCTCGTCGATGCTGACCAGCTCGCCAGGGGCGATCTCGCGGACGAAGGAGGCACCCACGATGTCCAGGGCCGCGGTCTCGCTGGCCACCACCCAGCCCCGCTCCAGCCGGCCCAGGACCAGCGGACGGATGCCGTACGGGTCGCGGGCCGCGTACAGGGTGGTCTCGTCCATGAACACCAGGCTGTAGGCCCCGCGAAGACCCGGCAGGACCTGGCAGGCCGCCTCCTCCATGGATCGATCCGGGTAGCTGGCCAGCAGCGCCGTGACCAGGTCCGTGTCGCTGGTTGCCCCCAGGCCACAGATC
>JAJYSQ010000107.1 GCA_021793495.1 Actinomycetes bacterium | reverse complement strand
GGATTCTCCGAGATCTTCTACGCCTTCTTGTCCCAGGGGAACAACAACGGATCGGCGTTCGCCGGCCTGTCGTCGAACACCGCGTTCTACGACATCGCCGGGAGCATCGACATGCTGGCCGGCCGGTTCGTCATCATCGTCGCGGTCCTCGCCCTGGCCGGTGCGTTGGCCAAGAAGGGGACGGTGCCCGCGTCGGTCGGCACGTTCCGCACCGACACGCCGATGTTCGTCGGCCTGCTGGTCGGCGTGATCCTGCTCATCGGGGCGCTCACCTTCCTGCCGGCCCTGTCCCTCGGGCCCATCGTCGAGCAGCTCCTGCACGGGAGGTTGTTCTCATGACCCAGCGTCACCCACCCGCCTCGGGCGCCGTGGCCCGCCCGCAGGGGTTGTACAACCGCGCGATCCTCCTCCAGGCGGGCCGGGATGCCGTCCGCAAGCTCGACCCCCGGGTGCAGGTGCGCAACCCGGTCATGTTCGTGGTCCTGGTCGGCACCCTCGTCACCTTGTTCGAGGCGCTCGCGCACCCGTCGCTGTTCGCCTGGAGCATCACCGTGTGGCTCGCACTCACCGTGCTGTTCGCGAACTTCGCCGAGGCGGTGGCCGAGGGGCGGGGCCGGTCGCAGGCCGACGCGCTGCGCCGGACGCGGACCGAGACCGAGGCACGCGTGCTGAGCACCGACGGCACCGAGACCCGACGGTCCGCGGCCGAGCTCACCCGGGGGCAGCTGGTGGTCTGCGAGGCCGGCGACGTGATCCCCTCCGACGGCGAGGTCGTGGAGGGCGTCGCCTCCGTCGACGAGTCGGCGATCACCGGAGAGTCCGCCCCGGTGATCCGCGAGTCCGGCGGGGACCGCTCGGCGGTCACCGGGGGCACCGTGGTCCGATCCGACCGCATCGTCGTGCGGATCACCGCCGAACCGGGACAGACGTTTCTCGACCGGATGATCCGTCTCGTCGAGGGTGCGCAGCGGCAGCGGACTCCCAACGAGATCGCACTGAGCATCCTGCTGGCGGCACTGACCCTGATCTTCCTGCCGGTGGTCGTCGTCCTGCCCATGTTCGCGGTGTACGCCCATGCGCGGGTCTCGGTGGTCGTGCTGGTCGGCCTGCTCGTCTGCCTCATCCCCACGACCATCGGCGCACTGCTCTCGGCGATCGGCATCGCCGGCATGGACCGGCTGGTGCAACGCAACGTGCTGGCGATGAGCGGGCGAGCGGTGGAGGCCGCCGGGGACGTCTCCACCCTGCTGCTGGACAAGACCGGGACGATCACCCTGGGCAACCGGATGGCCTCGGCCTTCCTCCCGTTGTCCGGACGGCCCGCCGAGGAGCTGGCCGCCGCCGCCCAGCTGGCCTCACTGGCCGACGAGACCCCCGAGGGTCGCTCGATCGTCGTCCTGGCCAAGGAGCAGTACGGGCTGCGCTCGCGGGATCTGGGCGAGGACCACGTCTTCATCCCCTTTTCCGCCCAGACCCGGATGTCGGGGCTGGACGTCGACGGACGCCGGTTGCGCAAGGGGGCGGCCGAGGCGGTTCGCCACTGGGTCACCGAGCAGGGCGGGAGCATCCCGGCGGAGTTCGACGAGGTGGTCTCCCGGGTCGCCCGGTCCGGGTCCACCCCGCTGGTGGTCGCCGATGGCGAGCAGCTGCTCGGGGTCGTCGAGCTCAAGGACGTGGTCAAGCAGGGCATCGCCGAACGGTTCGCGCAGCTGCGGGCGATGGGGATCCGTACCGTGATGATCACCGGGGACAACCCGCTGACCGCGGCAGCCATCGCGGCCGAGGCCGGCGTGGACGACTACCTGGCCGAGGCGACCCCCGAGGCCAAGCTGGCCCTGATCGTCGAGGAGCAGCGCAACGGCAAGCTGGTCGCGATGACCGGAGACGGTACCAACGACGCTCCCGCTCTCGCCCAGGCCGACGTCGGGGTCGCCATGAACACCGGGACGAATGCCGCCAAGGAGGCCGGGAACATGGTGGACCTGGACTCGAACCCGACCAAGCTCATCGACATCGTGGAGATCGGCAAGCAGCTGCTGATCACCCGGGGCAGCCTGACCACCTTCTCGATCGCCAACGACGTGGCGAAGTACTTCGCGATCATCCCCGCGCTGTTCGTCTCCACCTATCCGCAGCTGCAGGCGCTCAACGTCATGCGCCTGCACAGTCCTACCAGCGCGGTGCTCTCCGCGGTCATCTTCAACGC
The DNA here is from genome assembly GCA_021793495.1 of Actinomycetes bacterium. Taxonomy (GTDB): domain Bacteria; phylum Actinomycetota; class Actinomycetes; order JAJYSQ01; family JAJYSQ01; genus JAJYSQ01. The sequence continues at coordinate 4,191 of JAJYSQ010000107.1, read as the reverse complement.
GATCATCATCGTCGCGCTGATCCCGCTGGCCCTGCGCGGCGTCCGGTTCCGACCCCGCTCGGCGGCGGCGATCCTACGGCGCAACGTGTGGGTCTACGGCGTCGGTGGGCTCCTCGCCCCGTTCGTCGGCATCAAGCTCATCGATCTGCTGCTCACCGTGACGAGGTTGTCGTGATGCTCACCCTGCTGCGGCGCTCGCTCGTCGCCGCCGTGCTGCTGGCCGTGCTGTGCGGGCTGGCCTACCCGCTGGCCGTCACCGGGATCGCCCACGTGGCGTTCGCCTACCAGGCCAGCGGCTCGATCGGTGCGGACGGGTCGACCTTGATCGGCCAGCGGTGGACGGGCCCCCAGTGGTTCCACGGCCGGCCAGACGCGAACAACCCGATGACCAGCGGTGCCACGAACCTCGGCCCCCGATCCGCGGTGCTCGCCGCCCACGTCAAGGCGCGGATCCTCGCCTGGCACCGGCTGGGGGTGGACCCCACCGAGGAGCTGGTCACCAGCTCGGGAAGCGGTCTGGACCCGGACATCAGCCCGGCGTCCGCACTGGTCCAGGTGCCTATGGTCGCCCAGGCGCGCGGGCTGCCGATCGCCACGGTCCGCTCCCTGGTCGAGGCGCACGTGCACCCGCGGCAGTGGGGCTTCCTCGGCGAGCCGTACGTCGACGTGCTCGCGCTGAACCAGGCACTGGCTGCCCTGCGCTGAACCGCCGGGGCCCCGGCGGGACACCGCACCGGTGGCGGGACATCGCACCGGTATCGTGACCTCTGGTATGCCCAGCCAGCCGCGCGCCGTCCTGCTCGCCGAGCTGGGCGAGCGGATCTCCCGGCTCATGCTGGGCGACGAGCTCCGGTTGCGCCGGCACCTGGAGACCCTGATCGGCCGGGAGCGCGGCCGTCCGGGGCCCGACACGATGGACCGGCTGGTCGCCGAGGTCGCCACGGCCGAAGAACGCCTGTCCCGCCGGGCCGCCGGCGTGCCGTTGGTCACCTACCCGGAGGAGCTGCCGGTCAGCCAGCGCCGCGACGACCTGTTCGCCGCGATCCGCGACCACCAGGTCGTGGTGGTCGCCGGTGCGACCGGCTCCGGCAAGACCACGCAGCTGCCCAAGATCTGCCTCGAGCTCGGCCGTGGCGTACGCGGGCTGATCGGGCACACCCAGCCCCGGCGGATCGCGGCCCGTACGGTCGCCGAGCGGATCGCCGAGGAGCTGGGCGTTCCGCTCGGCGGAGCGGTCGGGTACACGGTGCGGTTCACCGACCGGGTCGGTGCGCGCACGCTGGTCCGGTTGATGACCGACGGGATCCTGCTCGCCGAGATCGCCCACGACCGCGACCTGCGTCGGTACGACACGCTGATCGTCGACGAGGCGCACGAGCGCAGCCTGAACATCGACGTCATCCTGGGGCACCTGACCCGGCTGCTGCCGCGCCGGCCAGACCTGAAGGTGGTGATCACCTCCGCCACGATCGACCCGGAACGGTTCGCCCGGCACTTCGACGCCCCGGTGGTCGAGGTCACCGGCCGCACCTACCCGGTGGAGATCCGGTACCGACCCCTGGCCCCGGACACCACGGCCCCCGACCGGCCCGCACCCGTCGACCGCGACCAGGTCGAGGCGATCGTGGACGCGGTCGACGAGCTCGTCGGCGAAGGTCCGGGGGACATCCTGGTGTTCCTCAGCGGGGAACGGGAGATCCGGGACACCGCCGAGGCGCTGCGGGACCGACGGCTGGCGGGCACCGAGGTGCTGCCGCTGTACGCCCGCCTGTCCGCCGCCGAGCAGCACGCGGTGTTCGCCCCCCACCACGGTCGGCGGATCGTGCTCGCCACCAACGTGGCCGAGACCTCGTTGACCGTCCCGGGGATCCGGTACGTGGTGGACCCCGGGACCGCGCGGATCTCCCGGTACAGCCACCGCCTGAAGGTGCAACGACTGCCGATCGAACCGATCTCCCAGGCTTCGGCCCAGCAGCGGGCGGGACGGTGCGGGCGCACCTCGGAGGGCATCTGCATCCGGCTGTACGCCGAGGAGGACTTCGCCTCCCGGCCCGCGTTCACCGAGCCGGAGGTCCAGCGCACGAACCTCGCCTCGGTGATCCTGGCGATGAGCGCGATCGGCATCGACGACATCGCCGGGTTCCCGTTCCTGGACCCTCCGGACCGTCGAGCGATCACCGACGGCGTGGCGCTGCTGACCGAGCTCGGCGCCCTCGACCCGTCGGGTGGCGACCCGAGGGCCCGGCTGACCCCGGTGGGCAGGCGGCTGGCCACGTTGCCGCTGGATCCCCGGTTGGCCCGGATGGTGCTGGCCGCCGAGCGCGACGGATGCCTGCACGAGGTCCTGGTGATCACCACCGGGCTGTCGATCCAGGACCCTCGGCTGCGCCCGGTGGAGCACCAGCAGGCCGCCGATGCCCAGCACCGGCGGTTCGCCGACCCGGGGTCGGACTTCCTGGCGTACCTAAACCTGTGGGAGTACCTGGAGGAGTCCCGGCGCTCCTTGTCGTCGAGCGCCTTCCGCCGTCGGATGGGTGCGGAGTTCCTGCACGTCGCCCGGGTCCGCGAGTGGCAGGACCTGTACGCCCAGCTGCGGTCCATCACCGCGGACCTGGGGATGGGGCTCTCCCGTGCCCGGACCGACCCCGACCGGATCCACCGCTCGATCCTCACCGGCCTGCTGTCCCACGTCGGCAACCGGGACCCGGCGACCCGCGAGTACGTCGGGGCGCGCAACGCCCGGTTCCTGCTCTGGCCCGGCTCGGCGCTGACGAAGAAACCGCCGCACTGGGTGATGGCGGCCGAGCTCGTGGAGACCTCGCGGCTGTTCGCCCGGGACGTCGCGCGTGTCGAGCCCTCCTGGGTAGAGGAGCTGGCGTCCCACCTGGTCAGGCGCAGCTACAGCGAGCCTCACTGGGAACGCCGGCGGGCCGCCGTGGTGGCCGTCGAACGGGTGACGCTGTACGGGCTGACCCTGGTCGCCGGCCGGAGGGTCGCGTACGGATCGATCGACCCCGAGCTGTGCCGCGAGCTGTTCATCCAGCACGCCCTCGTCGAGGGCGACTGGGACACCCGCCACGCGTTCTTCCACGACAACCGGGCGCTGCTGGACGACGCCGAGGAGCTGGAGCACCGGACGCGCCGGCGAGACATCGTCGTCGACGACGCGACGCTGTTCGACTTCTACGACCAGCGGATCGGGTCCACGGTGGTCTCCGGCCGGCACTTCGACACCTGGTGGAAGCGGGTACGCGCGGAAGCCCCGGACCTGCTGGACTTCTCCGCCGCGATGCTGGTCACCGACGCGGCCGAGACGGTCGATCCGGGCGCGTACCCGGACGTCTGGATCCAGGGAGACCTGCGCCTGGAGCTTTCGTACCAGTTCGAGCCGGGGTCGGCAGCCGACGGGGTCACCGTGCACATCCCGGTGTCGCTGCTCAACCGGGTGCGCGCGGACGGTTTTGACTGGCAGATCCCCGGGCTGCGCGAGGAGCTGGTCACCAGCCTCATCCGCTCCCTGCCCAAGGGGTTGCGCCGAGAGCTCGTGCCGGTACCGGACACCGCCCGGGCGGTGCTCGCCGAGCTCCAGCCCGGTCCGGTGCCGCTGGTCCACGCCCTGGGCCAGCTGCTCCGGCAACGCACCGGGGTGGTGATCCCGGTCGACGCCTGGGACTACGGCCGGATCCCTGATCACCTACGAGCCACCTTCCAGGTCGAGGACGCCGATCACCGGGTGCTCGGCGAGGACAAGGACCTTCGGTCGTTGACGGAGCGGCTGCGTCCGCGGGTGCGCACCGAGCTCGCGCGGATCTCCCCCGGGGTCGAACGCACCGGACTGCTGGACTTCCCGCCCGGGGGTCTGCCGCGCACCGTGCACTCCCAGCGGGGCTCAGTGCGCCTGACCGGTTTCCCCACGCTGGTCGACGAGGGCGCCTCGGTCGCCATCCGGGTCGTCGGCAGCCAGGACGAGGCGGGTCGGTCGATGCGGACCGGCATCCGTCGCCTCCTGCTGCTGGCCGTACCCTCACCGGTACGCCCGGCGCTCGCCCGGCTGGACAACCGGGAAAAGCTCGCGCTGGGTCACAGCCCGTACGCCGACGTGCCGGCGTTGCTGGCGGACGCGGTCGCCGCCTGCGTCGACCACCTGGTGGCCCAGGTGGGCGGACCGGCATGGCACCGGCGAGGCCACCG
>JAJYSQ010000106.1 GCA_021793495.1 Actinomycetes bacterium | reverse complement strand
CCCCCGGTGACGGGGAGCAGCGGGACCTGGCCGACCGCCAGTCGTTGCGCCGGGTGCCGGGCCTGTCCACCGAGCTGGTCGACGTCACCGAGGTGGAGTACCGCCGGCTCCGGCTGGAACGCGTCGTGCTCGCCGGGGTCTGGACCCAGGGCAGCCTCGCCGACGCGGAGTCCTCGATGAGGGAGCTGGCTGCGCTGGCCACCACGGCGGGTTCGCAGGTGCTGGACGGTCTCATCCAACGCCGGGACACCCCGGACGCCGCGACCTACATCGGCTCGGGCAAGGCCCAGCTGCTGCGCGAGGTGGTGCTGTCCACGGGCGCGGACACGGTGGTGTTCGATGGCGAGCTGACTCCCGGTCAGCTCGTCCACCTGGAGGACCTGCTGAAGGTCAAGGTGGTCGACCGGACCGCGTTGATCCTGGACATCTTCGCCCAGCATGCTCGGAGTCGAGAGGGAAAGGCGCAGGTGGAGCTGGCCCAGCTGCAGTACCTGCTGCCGAGGCTGCGCGGCTGGGGGCAGGCGATGAGCCGCACCGGCGGTGGGATCGGCACCCGTGGGCCGGGGGAGACGAAGATCGAGACCGATCGGCGCCGGATCCGTTCCCGGGTGTCCCGCCTTCGCCGCGAGATCGCCGGCATGGGCACGGCCCGGGCGACCGCTCGGCACGAGCGCGACCGGCACGCCGTGCCGAGCGTGGTGATCGTGGGGTACACCAATGCCGGCAAGTCCAGCCTGCTCAACCGGTTGACCGGCGCGGGGGTCCTGGTCGAGGACGCGCTGTTCGCCACCCTCGACCCGAAGGTGCGCCGGAGCCGGACCGCCGACGGTCGGGTCTACACGATCACCGACACGGTCGGCTTCGTCCGGCACCTGCCGCACCAGCTCGTCGAAGCCTTTCGTTCCACGCTGGAGGAGGTGGCCGAGGCCGACCTGGTGGTACACGTGGTGGACGCGGCGCAACCCGATCCGGACGCGCAGTTCGCCGCGGTGCGCGAGGTGCTGGCCGAGGTCGGGGCCGGACCGGTGCCCGAGCTGGTGGTGCTGAACAAGGCCGACCTGGTCGACCCGGCGGCGCTGGTCGGGTTGCGGGCCACGCACCCGGCGAGCGTTGCCGTGTCGACCCGGACGGGCGAGGGGATCGCGGTGCTGCGTGCCGCGCTGGACCGAGCACTGCCCCGGCTCCCGGTGGAGGTGCACGTGCTCCTGGGGTTCGACCAGGGACGGCTGGTGGCCCGGGTGCACCGTGACGGTCAGGTGCTTGCGCAGACGCACACCGCGCAGGGCACGCTGCTCCACGTCCGGGTCGACGGCGGTCTCGCCGCGGAGCTCGAGGCGCACCGGCTCGTCCCGGTGGAGTGAGCAGGTGCGGGTGGGTGCCTGCGCTGACCGGGTGGTGGACGAGCCGAGAAGCAGCGCCTGCGCGCAGTAGCCTCCTCGGGTGCCACCGGACCCGGACCCACCCCAGGTAGGGGCGGTGCTGGCAGCCGCGGTGGACGGGCTGGGCGGTGAGCACCGCCCCGGCCAGCAGCAGATGGCCGCCGCCGTCGCCGCGGCGATGACCGAGGGCCCGCACCTGCTCGTCCAGGCCGGCACCGGGACCGGCAAGTCCCTGGCGTACCTGGTCCCCGCGCTCGTGCACGCCCTCGCTACCGGGCACCCGGTGGTGGTCGCGACCGCGACCATCGCTCTGCAGAGGCAGGTGGTCGAGCGCGACCTGCCGCGACTGGTGGAGTCGGTGTCCGGGCTGCTGCCCCGGACCCCGCGCGTCACGCTGCTCAAGGGGCGCCGGCACTACCTGTGCCGGCACCGGCTGGCCGGCGGGATCGTGGAGGACCCGGCCGACGCGCTGTTCGCCGACCCGGACGGGGACACCCTGGGCACCTCTGCGGGAGCCGGGGTCTCGAACTTGGGCCGGGAGGTCGCCCGGGTGCGGCAGTGGGCGCCGCGCACCGCGACCGGCGACCGTGACGAGCTCGTGCCAGGGGTGAGCGACCGTGCCTGGTCCCAGGTGTCGGTCTCCTCCCGCGAGTGCCTCGGTACCCGGTGCCCGATGGTGGAGGAGTGCTTCGCCGAGCACGCCCGACACCGGGCGCGCGCCGCCGACGTGGTGGTGACCAACCACGCGCTGCTGGCGATCGACGCGCTGGAGAGCATCCCGTTGCTGCCGGACCACGACGTGGTGGTCGTCGACGAGGGCCACGAGCTGGTGGACCGGGTGACCGGGGCGGCCACGAAGGAGCTGACCGTCCCCCAAGCGGTCCGAGCCGCGGCCAGGGCCCGGCGGTACGTTCCCGACGACTCTGCCAAGGCGCTGGAACAGGCCGCCGAGATGCTCGAGCAAGCCCTGGTTGACACTCCGCCCGGACGCATCGAGCCGCTGGCCGACCCGCTGCGGGCCGCGCTGGGCATGGTCCGCGACTCGGCGCGCGCGGTGCTGTCCGCGATGGGCTCGGCCCGCGACCCGGACGGGACTCGGGCCATCGCCCGGGCCGGTCTGGACGAGGTGGTCCAGACGGCCGGGGAGATGGCCGTCGGAGGTGCGGAGGTGGTGCTGTGGCTGGCCGACGAGCCGCGCCGAGGATCGGTCCTGAGGGCGGCTCCGCTGTCCGTGTCTGGCCTGCTGCGCTCCGCGTTGTTCGACCAGCGCACCGTGGTGCTCACCTCGGCCACCCTGACCATCGGTGGCACGTTCGAGCCGCTGGCCGCCCAGCTCGGGTTGGTCCAGCTCGGGTTGGTCCAGCCCGGGTCGGTCCAGCCCGGGTCGGTCCAGCCCGGGTCGACGAGATCGCCGGCCCCAGGCGCGCGGTGGACGGGGCTGGACGTCGGGTCCCCGTTCGACTACCCACACCAGGGGATCTTGTACGTGGCCCGGCATCTGCCGCAGCCTGGTCGCGATGGGTTGTCCCCGGCCGTGCTCGACGAGCTGGTCGAGCTGGTCCAGGCGGCCGGTGGCCGGACGTTGGGTCTGTTCTCCTCCCGGAGGGCCGCGCTCGTCGCCGCTGAGGTGCTGCGCGAGCGGCTGGACGTCCCGGTGCTGTGCCAGGGGAACGACCAGACCGCCACCCTCGTGGCCGAGTTCGCCGAGGAGCCCCACACCTGCCTGCTGGGCACCTTGTCCCTGTGGCAGGGGGTGGACGTGCCCGGGCCGTCCTGCCAGCTCGTCGTGGTCGACCGCATCCCCTTCCCCCGTCCGGACGACCCGCTGGCGTCGGCGCGGGCGTCCGCGGCGTCCGCGGCCGGCCGGAACGGCTTCCTGGAGGTGTCCGCGGCCACGGCAGCGCTGCGTCTGGCGCAGGGGGTCGGTCGGCTGATCCGATCGACGTCCGACCGGGGTGTCGTCGCGGTGCTGGACCCGCGGTTGGCCACCGCGCGGTACGCCGGCTACCTGCGCGACTCCCTGCCGCCCTTCTGGTACACCACCGACCCGGCCCAGGCGCGACGGTCCCTGCGGGCGCTGGACATCGACGCCGTGTCGCCGATCAGACCCGGCGCAGCACGCTGACGACCTTGCCCAGGATGGTCGCGTCGTCTGCCGGGATCGGGGAGAAGGCGACGTTCGCGGGTTCGAGCCACACGTGTCCGCCGCGGCGACGCCACGTCTTCACGGTCGCCTCCTCGCCGATCATCGCGGCCACGATCTCGCCGTTCTGCGCCTCGGGCTGGCGGCGCACGACCACCCAGTCCCCGTCACAGATCGCCGCATCGACCATCGACTCACCGACCACCCGCAACAGGAACAGCTCTCCGTCACCGACCAGCTGACGGGGTAGCGGGAAGATGTCGTCAACCTGCTGCTCGGCCAGGATCGGAACGCCTGCGGCAATCCGCCCGACCACCGGGACGAGCACGGGAGGTGCGGACTGCTCGGCATCGGAGTCAGCCACCAGGACCTGGGTCGGGTTCGCGCCGGGCTGGGCGCGGGGGTCGGCGGCCTGCGGACCGTCCGGACGTAGCGGACGTTCGCCCGGCCACCGCACCTCCAGAGCCCGGGGACGGTGCGGGTCGCGGCGCAGGTAGCCCTTGCGGACCAGCACCTCGAGCTGGTGGGAGACGCTGGAGGTGCTCGCCAGCCCGGCGTGCTCGCCGATCTCGCGGATGGTCGGCGGGTAGCCGTCCCGGTCGACGGCCACCATGATCGCCTCGAGGATGCGCCGCTGCCGCGGGGTGAGTCCGTCGAGGTCCACCGGTCCATCGGGCAGCTCGGCGACCGTCGGCCGAGCGATGTCCTCCGATGCCCCCGTGCCGCTGCGACCAGGTCGGGTGACCGTCATGTCGTCTCCTCCGGCTGCTGGTCCTGCTGGGTGCTGGTCCTGCTGGGTGGTCCGGTTCGCAGCGTAGCCAGGCGGACGTCGGGTTTCAAACACCTGTTCGAACTCACTCGGCGTGGCAGACGCGAGATTGTCGGCACCCGGGGGTAGACATCGCACAAGTGTTCGATGGAACATGTGTTCGATCAGTGGTTGCCGACGTCGGGTCTTCGGAGCGGCGGCACCCCGGGGTGTCGCACGCAGTCGCACGCAGTCGCAGCAGGAGTTCGGTGCAGCAGGAGCTCAGGGAGGGCCGGGATGAACGGCATGGCGAGGGTGGTTGGGGTGTCGGAGTCGGCACGGGCGACAGGCCAGGACCACAGGGGTGCGACGCTGCCCGCAGGGGCACCCGCCCGGGTGCCGGTGCATCTGACCCGCAGGGGGCGGGTGGTGGTCACCGTCCTGCTCGTCGGCCTGATCCTGGCGCTCTCGGTTGGCGTGGGCGCCGCCGTCCAGGCACGGCCGGACCAGGCTGTCCCCACGGTCACCACGATGACCGTCCGCCCGGGGGACACGCTGTGGGGGATCGCGTCGCGGGTGTCCCCGGGGGTCGACCCCCGGGGCATGGTCCTGGAGCTCCGTCGGCTGAACCCGAGCTCGAGCGGGCAGCTGCAGGCGGGACAAGTCTTGGTGGTGCCGACGGCCGCCGGATGAGCCGGTACCGGGTCGACACGCCCCGCCCCGGGCGACACTCGCATCGGCGCTTGCATGCAGTCGTGCCAAGCCGTACGGTTCCTATATCTAGTAGTGACAGCCGTGTAAGACATCCATACCTTGTGGTCTGGCCGATGCGGGCAGTCCATTCTCGACCGGAAGTGAGCACCTGCTGATGCACTGCCCGTTCTGCCGGCACCCAGACAGCCGAGTGATCGACAGCCGCACCGCCGATGACGGTACGGCCATCCGGCGGCGCCGGCAGTGTCCAGCGTGCGGGCGCCGGTTCACCACCCTGGAGTCCGCGTCCCTCGCCGTGGTGAAGCGGTCAGGCACGACCGAGCCGTTCAGCCGGGCGAAGGTGGCGGCGGGTGTGCGCAAGGCCTGCCAAGGCCGCCCGCCGACCGAGGACGAGATCGTGCTGCTCGCCCAGGGCGTCGAGGAGGCGGTCCGCGCCACCGGAGCGGCCGAGGTGGACGCGCACGACATCGGGCTGATGATCCTCGGCCCGCTGCGCGAGCTCGACGAGGTCGCCTACCTGCGGTTCGCCTCGGTCTACCGGGGTTTCGAGTCGCTGGCGGACTTCGAGGCCGAGATCGCCACGCTCCGATCCCACCGAGCAGACCGGTACGAACGGCCCGAGGCGACCGCTCCCCGGTCTGCCGTCCCGGTCGCCTGACCCGTTTTCCGAATCACCACCTGCGACCTCTGCGCTGACCGGTTCCGCACGGTTGGCTACGACCCGTACGAATGGAGCACCAGATGGACGAGACCCTGCACTCGTGGATCGGCACCGAGGCACCGCAGGTCCTGCGGGACGGATCGGGCCTGCGGATCGGACGGATCCGTACCACGGCTGGCGTGCACCCCTATGACGAGGTGACCTGGGAACGCCGGGACGTGGTGCAGACCAACTGGCGCACCGGGGCGGCCGTGTTCGAGCAGCGCGGCGTCGAGTTCCCCGACTTCTGGTCGGTCAACGCCTCGACGATCGTGACGACGAAGTACTTCCGGGGGGCAGTGGGCAGCGAACAGCGCGAGTGGAGCCTGCGGCAGCTGATCGACCGGGTCGTGTCGAGCTACCGGCAGGCTGGGCTCGACCACGGCTACTTCGCCACCGAGGCTGACGCGGAGGTGTTCTCCCACGAGCTGATCTGGGCGTTGCTCCACCAGGTGTTCGCGTTCAACTCCCCGGTGTGGTTCAACGTCGGTACGTCATCCCCGCAGCAGGTGTCCGCCTGCTTCATCCTCTCGGTCGATGACACCATGGAGTCGATCCTCGACTGGTACCGAGAGGAGGGGATGATCTTCAAGGGAGGGTCGGGCGCCGGGGTCAACCTGTCGCGCATCCGATCGTCCAAGGAGCTGCTCTCCTCCGGAGGGACGGCGAGCGGCCCGGTGTCATTCATGCGAGGGGCGGACGCCTCGGCCGGGACGATCAAGTCCGGCGGAGCCACCCGCCGGGCGGCGAAGAT
>JAJYSQ010000105.1 GCA_021793495.1 Actinomycetes bacterium | reverse complement strand
GGGAGCTGTACGTGCCCAGCGAGCAGGCTCCCCGGCTGTGGGAGGAGCTGATCGGCGCCGGTGAGGCTCTCGGTGTCGGCCCCGTGGGCCTGGGGGTGTACGGGACCACGGCGCGGCTGGAGAAGAGCTACCGGTCCTACGGCCACGACCTCAACCAGGACTACTCGGTGGTCGAGGCCGGGCTGGCCCCGGTGAAGGTCAAGGCCGCGCCGTTCATCGGCCGGCAGGCCATGGTCGATCAGCTGGCGGCGGGGCCGCGAGCCCTGATGTGCACCGTGTCGGTGGATCCACGCCCGATCTCCGGCGGCGAGCCAGGCTACCCGACGGGCAACGAACCGGTACTCGACTCCGAGGGCCGTCGGCTGGTGGACTCGTTGGGACGGCCGTCCTACCTCACCAGCGCCGGTCCGGGCCCGTCGGTCGGTGCCTACCTGGCTCTGGCGTACCTGCCCATCGAGCACGCCACGGCGGGCACCGGGCTGCAGGTGGAGTACCTCGCGCGCCGCCATCGCGCGACCATCCTGGCGGTTGGCGCGACCGCCGTGTTCGACCCGGAGAACCAGCGGCTGCGCTCCTGAGACGGTGGCGACCACCACCACGGGGCCGCCAGCAGGAGCAACCCAGCAGCAGAAGGTCAGCACCAGCCCAGGAGCGGCAAGGAGGTCGTGATGGAGATCGCTGTCTGCGTCAAGCGGGTGCCCGCCCCCGGTGGCACGGTCACGCTCAGCGAGGACGAGAAGTCCTTGGATGCTCGCAACCTGGGGTTCACCATCGGCCCGCACGAGGAGTGCGCCATCGAAGAGGCCACCCGGCTGGCTGGGATCCACGGGGGCCGGGTCACCGTTCTCACGGTCGGACCGGACGAGGCTCTCGAGCAGCTGCGGGCCGCCATGTCCTTCGGTGCCGACCGAGGGGTGCACGTGCGCACCGAGGACGGCGAGCTCGGCCCGGTGGCCACCGCGACGGCGCTGGCCGTCGCGATCCGGGACACCGAGTGGGACGGTGGCGGACCCGACCTGGTGCTGCTGGGCAACGAGGCCCCGGACTCCGCGGACTACCAGGTCGGCATCCGCCTGGCCCACGTCCTGGACCTGCCCTGCCTGACCGGGTTGAAGAGCCTGCAGGTCGACGACGCAGCGATCACCGGTCGACGCGAGGCCGCCGGTGGGTGGGACGTGTTCGCCGCGCCGCGCCCGGCGGTCGTGACGGTCCGCGAGGGGCTGAACACCCCACGCTACCCGTCGCTGCCGGGACGCCTGCGGGCGAAGAAGCGGCCCGTGCAGACCCGGACGGCCGTACCGGATCCGGTCGACGCCCAGCTGATCCGCCTGCGGGTGGTGCAGATCCCGCGTACCCAGGCCGAGCTGCTGGCCACCGGACCTGACCTGGCGGGAGAGCTGGCCGACCTGCTGGAGACCTGGGGGGTGCTGGCATGATCCTGTGCTGGGTCGAACCGGGTCCGTCCGGATGGGAGGAGACCACCCGGGGGTGCCTGACGATGGCGCGTGGGCTCGCCGGCCGGCTCGGGGCTCGACTGGTCGCGTTCACCGTGGGTGCCCAGCCGGATCCCGTCGGGCTGGACGAGCTGGGCCGCCTCGGCGTCGAGCACGTGCACGTGTGTGCTCCCGACGACCCGGCCTACCTCCCGGCGGCCTGGGGCCGTTGGCTGGCCGAGGCTGCGGGCTCGGGCCGGGCCTGCGCGGTTCTGGTGCCCGGCACCGACCGGGGCCACGAGGTGCTCGCCCACGCGGCCGTGCGGCTCGGGGTGGCGATGGTGGCCAACGTGACCGAGATCGGGCTGGACGAGTCCGGCCAGCCACGCCGGATCACCCGGGCCCGGTGGGCCGGCAGCGTGCTCGAGGAGTCCGTGCTGCCCGCCGGCCCCACCCTGGCCAGCACCGCCCCGCACGCCGTGGTCGCTACCGAGGTCGCCGTGGCGGGCACCCCGACGGTGCGGGTCCACCCGGGCGCCGTGGACCCGGCCGACGCCCGCGTCCGGCTGGTCGAACACATCCCACCGGCCTCGACCGGGGTCTCGCTGGCCACCGCGCGCGTCGTGGTCGGCGGCGGCCGCGGGGTCGGGGACCCGGAGGGGTTCGTCGTCCTCGAACAGCTGGCCAGCCTGCTCGGCGGGGCGCTGGGGGTGTCCCGGGCGGTCACCAGCGCGGGGTGGCGCCCGCACACCGAGCAGGTCGGCCAGACCGGGACGAAGATCGCACCCGACCTCTACATCGCCTGCGGGATCAGCGGGGCGATCCAGCACATGGCCGGGTGCCGCTCAGCCAAGCGGATCCTGGCGATCAACACCGACCCGGCGGCCCCGATCCTCGCCCAGGCCTCCCACGCCGTCGTGGCCGACGTCCATCAGGTCGTCCCGGCCCTGGTCGAGGAGATCACCCGACGTCGGGCCAACGGCGGCCCGGACCGCCCACGGTAGGCGAAGTCATGACCCGAGAGGTCTTGACCACGCATGTGCGACGGCGCATGCTGTTGCGAAGTCCGAACGATGATGCGCACAGCGCAACATGCTGGTTGAGGTGTCGAGACCGAGCCACGCATCGTTGCCGAGGACAGGGCCCATGCTCGTGAGCACGCTGGGAGGTGGGGTGGCCACACTCTTCATCGACGGGCAGTGGGTGCCTGCCTGCGGGGGGCGTACCCGCGAGATCCGGTGCCCGGCCGACGGATCGCTCGTCGCGGTGGTCGACGAGGCCGGCACCGCGGACGTCGATGCCGCGGTCACCGCGGCATCCTCCTCCGTCGGCTCCGGGCTGTGGTCGAACGTCCCCCGCGCCGCGCGCGCCGAGGTCGTCGAGCGGATCGGACAGATCCTGCTGCGCGACCGTGACGAGCTGGCCCGGGCGGAGTCCGCGGACACCGGCAAGCGGTACGCCGAGGCACAGCAGGACGTCGAGGACTCGGCGGCCACCTTCGCGTACTACGCGCAGCTCGCACTCCGGGACCCCACCCGCGACGTCCCGACCGGCCGGGACGGCATCCGCAGCCAGGTCCTCGCCGAGCCGGTCGGCGTGTGCGCCCTGATCACCCCCTGGAACTACCCGCTGCTGCAAGCATCCTGGAAGGTCGCCCCGGCCTTGGCAGCCGGGAACAGCATCGTGCTCAAACCTTCCGAGCTGACCCCGTCGACCACCGTGCGGCTGGTCGCGGCCGTCCTGGAAGCCGGCCTGCCCCCGGGTGCGGTCAACCTGGTGCTCGGTGCGGGAGCACTGGTCGGTGCCCGGCTCGTCGAGCACCCGGGCGTGGACATGGTCTCCTTCACCGGCGGGGTGCAGACCGGTCGGGCGATCATGGCCGCCGCATCGGCCACGGTGAAGAAGATCGCCCTGGAGCTGGGTGGCAAGAACCCGAACATCGTCTTCGCCGACGCGGACCTGGACGCTGCCCTGGACAATGCGCTGACGGCAGCATTCCTGGATTCCGGGCAGGTGTGCTCGGCGGGCACCCGCCTGCTGCTGGACGAGCAGATCGGCGAAGAGTTCGTCGACGAGCTCGTCCGTCGTACCGAGCAGATCCGGCTGGGCGGCCCCTTCGACGCGCTGGCCGAGGCGGGCCCACTCATCTCCGCGGCGCACCGGCAGAAGGTCGCCGCGTACGTCGCCACCGGGATCGGCGAAGGAGCCCGGCTGCGGACCGGCGGGGTCGTGCCCGACCATCCCGATCTGGCCCATGGCTGGTACTACCGTCCCACCGTGCTGGACTCCTGTCGGCCCGGCATGCGGATCCTGGCCGAGGAGTCCTTCGGCCCGGTGCTCACCGTGGAGCGGTTCGTCGACGAGGACGAGGCCGTGCGTCGGGCCAACGACACGGTGTACGGGCTGGCGGGTGCGGTCTGGACCGGCGATGAGGCGCGTGCCGACCGGGTGGCCGGCGCGTTGCGCGCCGGGACGGTGTGGATCAACGACTACCACCCGTACGTTCCGGCAGCGGAGTGGGGCGGCGTGCGCCAGTCGGGGATCGGCCGCGAGCTCGGCCCCACCGGTCTGGGGGAGTACGTCGAGCTCAAGCACGTGTGGCGCAACCTGCACCCGGCACCCTCCGGCTGGTTCCCCGAACGAGCCCCCCGCACCGGAGCCCCCCGGTGAGCACAGCGTCGGTGCACGTCCCCGGGGGCTCCGGCGCGGGGACCCCTGGCGCGGGGACCCCTGGCGCGGGGACCCCTGGCGCGGGGAGCTCCGGGGTGGGGGACCTCGAGGCCCCGGGCGCGGCGATCAGCGTCCGCGGGCTGTGGAAGGTGTTCGGCCCCCGCGCCGACCGGATCGACCCGGGCCTGCTCGCCTCCTGTTCGAGGGCCGAGCTGAAGGAGCGCACCGGGTGCGTGGCCGCCGTGTGCGACGTCTCCTTCGAGGTCGCTCCGGGTGAGGTCTTCGTCGTCATGGGGCTGTCCGGCAGCGGCAAGTCCACGCTGGTGCGCTGCCTGACCCGGTTGATCGAGCCGACCAGCGGTGAGGTGTTCCTCGACGGCGAGGACATCGCCGCGCTCGACGAGGCTCGACTGCGTGAGCTGCGCCGGCACAAGACCGCGATGGTGTTCCAGAACTTCGGCCTGCTGGCCCACCGGCGGGTCCTGGACAACGTGGCTTTCGGCCTCGAGGTCCGCGGTGAGTCGAAGGCGGTGCGGTACGCCCGGGCCCGCGCCATGCTGTCCCTGGTCGGGCTGGACGGGTACGAGGGCGCCTACCCCGTGCAGCTGTCCGGTGGCATGGCCCAGCGGGTCGGGCTGGCGCGGGCGCTGGCCGTCGACCCCGAGGTCTTGTTGTTCGACGAGCCGTTCAGCGCGCTGGACCCGCTCATCCGCCGGGACATGCAGGACGAGGTGATCCGGCTGCACCACGAGGTGGGCAAGACGTTGGTGTTCATCACCCACGACCTGGACGAGGCGCTGCGTCTAGGGGACCGGATCGCCATCATGCGCGATGGGGTGCTCGTCCAGGTGGGCCGCCCGGCAGAAGTCGTCGCCAACCCGGCGGACGAGTACGTGGCCCGGTTCACCCGTGACGTCCCGCGGGCCCAGGTGCTCACCGCACGGTACGCGATGCGTGATGCTGTCAGCGGCGACGATCTCACCGGCGGATCGGTGGCTCCGGACACGGTGATCGCCGACATGATCGCCCAGGTCGCGGCGGACGACCGCCCCGTCCGAGTGGTGGAGGACGATCGTCTGCTCGGGGTGGTCGACCACCGCAGCGTGATCCGCGTCGTCGCTGGGCAGGGCCAGGCGGGTCTGGGCCAGGCGGGCAGGCCCCAGTCATGACCAGCGTCCCGGTGTCCGGGTTCGCGCTGACTCGCCCGCGGGTCAACCGGCGGTGGGTGGTCCTGGTGCTCGGCGTGGTGCTGTCCGTCGGCGCCTACCGAGCGGGTAGCGGAACCGCTCCCTTCCCGTCCGGGCTGTCGCTCGATGTGGCCGGCTGGTTGGACGGCGTGAACACGTGGGTGGTGAACAACAACAACACCAGTCCGATCTTCCTGTACGGGTTCAACTACCTGGGCAACTTCCTGCAGCAGATGGACACCGGGGTGCTCTCGGCCCTGACCGGGCTGGGGTGGATCGGGTTCACGGTGATCGCGGTGCTGGCGACCGCACGGTGGGTCGGTGGCCGTCTCGCCCTCGGGGTGTTGGCCGCGTGCGCGTCCTTCGCGGTGCTCGGGCTGTGGACCGACAGCATGTCGACGCTGTCCCTGGTCGTCGTCTCCGTGCTGATCGCCCTGGCGATCGGGGTGCCGCTGGGCATCCTGGCCGGGCGCGTCGACCGGGTGCAGGCCGCCCTGTCCCCGGTGCTCGACGTCATGCAGATCCTGCCGTCCTTTGCCTACCTGATGCCGGTCGTGCTGTTCTTCCAGATCGGTGCCCCCTCAGCGATCATCTGCACGGTCATCTACGCGCTTCCGCCAGTCGTCCGGCTGACCTCGGTCGGGATCCGCGAGGTGCCGCGGGAATCGGTGGAGGCGAGCCTGAGCCTGGGGGCGTCACCACGGCAGCTGCTGATCAAGACCCTGCTGCCCGGGGCCCGTCGCCTGGTGCTGCTCGGGGTCAACCAGACGATCATGATGGCCCTGTCGATGGTCATCATCGCGTCGCTGGTCGGGGCCGGCGGGCTGGGTGACCGGGTCTACCAGGGGCTGAGCAACGTCGACATCGGAGCGGCGCTGGAGCCGGGCGTAGCGATCGTGGCGATGGCGATGGCGCTGGACCGTGTGACCGAGCGGATCGGGCAGACCGGGACCTCCCGGGGGTTGGTCGCCGTCGGCCCGTTGTGGTGGCGACGGCGGCGGGGCGCGGTGAGCGTACTTGCCGTCATGGTGGTCGCGGTGCTCGCCGGGAGGGGGCTGGGAACCGACTTCCCGTCTGGGGCGACGTTCTCGATCGCCAGCCCGGTGGACACCGCGTTGACCTGGGTCAGTACCCATCTTGCCTGGCTCAGCACGTTC
>JAJYSQ010000104.1 GCA_021793495.1 Actinomycetes bacterium | reverse complement strand
GGGTAGTCGTGCGGGTACCGGTACCCCTGACCATGGCCCAGTCGCTGCGCCCCGGCGTAGTGGGCGTCCCGGAGGAAGGCGGGAACCGGTCCGGCCAGCCCCGCACGCACGTCGGCCACCGCCTCGGCGACCGCGGTGATCACCGCGTTGGACTTCGGCGCGGTGGCGAGGTAGACGACCGCCTCGGCCAGGGCGAGCCGGGCCTCCGGCCACCCGACGAGGGCGACCGCCTGCGCGGCGGCGACGGCCAGCCCCAGCGCCGCCGGGTCCGCCATCCCCACGTCCTCGCTGGCCAGGATGACCAGCCGCCGGGCGATGAACCGGGGGTCCTCCCCGGCCTCGGCCATCCGGGCCAGGTAGTGCAGCGCAGCATCCACGTCGCTGCCGCGCACCGACTTGATCAACGCACTGGCCACGTCGTAGTGCTGGTCGCCGTCCCGGTCGTACCGCACGGCGGCCCGGTCCACGCAGGCGGCGACCAGCTCGACATCGACCTCGGCGCGTCCCAGCTCGAGCGCGGCGGATCCAGCGGCCTCCAGCGCGGTCAGCGCCCGGCGCGCATCACCCCCGGCGATCCGCACCAGGTGCTCCAGGGCGTCCGGGTCCAGCACCACTCGACCGGCCAGCCCCCGGGGGTCGGCGACCGCGCGGCGCACGAGGGTACGGACATCGTCCTCGCTCAGCGGCAGCAGGGTGAGCACCAGGGTGCGGGACAACAACGGGGAGACCACCGAGAAGTACGGGTTCTCCGTGGTGGCCGCGACCAGGCTCACCCAGCGCTGCTCCACTCCCGGTAGCAGCGTGTCCTGCTGGGACTTGGAGAACCGGTGCACCTCGTCGAGGAACAGCACGGTGCGCCGCCCCGAGACGGTCAGGTCCCGCTCGGCCGCCGTCATCGCCGCACGCACCTCGCGGACCCCGGCGGTCACCGCGCTGAGCTCGACGCACCGGGCGCCCGAGGCCCGGGCGACCAGGTGGGCCAGCGTGGTCTTCCCGGTCCCCGGGGGGCCCCAGAGGATGATCGAGGTCGGCGAGCCCGAGTCCACCAGCCGGCGCAGCGGCGCTCCCGGAGCGAGCAGGTGGTCCTGCCCCAGCACCTCGGCCAGGCTCGCCGGGCGCATCCGGACCGCCAGCGGCGCCTCGGGGTCGTCCCGCTGCACCGCAGCCTGGCCGCCGCCGGAGGCCTGGCGCGGGGGGGCCGGGAGGTCGAACAGGCCGGCCGGATCCACCCGCCGACCCTACTGCGGCGCCACCGACCGACCGGTCGGATACTGGACCTGGCCGGCGAGCCGCCCCCTTCCCCCCGAACCCGCCGCGAGGCCTCAGATGCCCTGGACAGCCTGCACATGACCACCCGTTCATGACCACCCGCTCATGACCACCCGTTCATGACCACCCGGACGCCAGCGGCCGTGCGGTGGCACGCTCGAAGCCTCGCTCTGGTCGGCGGCCTGCTGGCCGGTGCCGTACTGGTCGCCGGGTGCGTGGGGGACCCCGCCCCGCGTGGCCGGTCAGGACCGAGCCCGGCGGCCGGGGCGCTGGCCACGATCGTGGGCCCCACCGCGCCGGTGACCTCGACGCCCGGCACCCCCAGCCCCCCCGTCCCGACCCCCACCGCGGCCCAGGTGGCCGCCCTGGACGCGGCCAGTCCCACCGGGGTCGACGTCGCCGCGGAGAACACGCTGCCGGGCGACCCGAACCTGGCGCTGACCCGGACCGGGGCGACCGGGGCGATCGAGGGGTACACGAACACGGTCGCCGTGCTGCCCGGCCGCTCGTTCACCCTGTACGCCTCCACCACCGCGGCCAGCTTCGTGGTGCAGGCCTTCCGGCTGGGCTGGTACGGCGGCGCCGGAGCCCGGCTGGTCTGGACCTCCGCGGCGGTCGGCGGGACCGTCCAGCCTCCGCCGAGCATCACCCCGGTGACCCACATGGTCAGCGCCGACTGGTCGCCGACCCTGACGATCTCGACCGTCGGCTGGCCGGCCGGCAGCTACGTGCTGCGCCTGGACGCCTCCAACGGTGACCAGCGGTACGTGCCGATCACGGTGCGCTCCCCGTCCTGCGCCGGCGCGCTGGTGGTGCTCAACGCGGTGACCACCTGGCAGGCGTACAACACCTGGGGCGGGTACAGCCTGTACACCGGACCCACCGGGCGCGGGTACGTGGTCAGCTTCGACCGGCCGTACGACAAGACCGGGGCCGGGCACCTGCTCGACTACGAGCACCCGCTGATCGAGGTGGCTGAGTCGACCGGGCTGCCGCTGTGCTACGAGACCTCGATCCAGCTCCAGACGGATCCGGGCATCCTCGCCGGGGCCCGCGGCGTGCTCTCCCTGGGTCACGACGAGTACTGGTCGGCCACCATGCGCCAAGCCGTGCGCACCGCGATCGACGCGGGGACGAACGTGGCGTTCTTCGGGGCCAACGCGATCTACCGCAAGATCCGGCTGAACCCTTCCCGGCTCGGCCCGGACCGCCAGGAGGTGAACTACCGGGTGGCCGCGCTGGACCCGTTGGCCGCCACGGACCCCGCGGCGGCCACGGTGAACTGGCCGGATCCGCCCGTCAGCCGCAACGAGAGCTCGATCACCGGCCAGCAGTACGGCTGCTTCAGCCCTCGGCTGCACCCGATGAGCGTGGTCGACCCGAACGGATGGGTCTGGGCCGGCACCGGGGTGCGCGCCGGGACCGTGCTGCCGGCGCTGGTCGGCCCGGAGTCCGACCGGCTGAACCCGGGGAGCGTGCCGACCCCCCGGCCCATCCAGGTCTTCGGCTCCTCCACCTTCCGGTGCGGATCCCCGTTGATCGGCCGCCCGACCTGGTCGGACCTCACCTACTACACCACGCCGTCCGGGGCCGGGGTGATCGACGTGGGGACGATGAACTGGGCCTGCTCCCTGCAGTCGTACTGCACGGGCATCCCCGATCCGGCATTCGTCTCCCCGATCACCCGCACGGTGACCACCACCATCCTGCGGGTGTTCGCCGCCGGCCCCGCGGGACGCACCCACCCGGCGGTCGAGTCCCCACCGGCTACTGCACCGTAGTCGGCGCCAGCGGCGCGCTCAGGTCGTACACGCGGGCCGGCTGGTGCAGCAGCCCAGCCAGCACCGCCGCCTTGGTCTCCGACGACTGGGGCCCGCCCCACTCGACCACCGCGCCGCTGACCAGCAGCAGCCGGACGTCCACCCCCCCGACCGGCCCACCGGCTGCCGGGCTCGAGGTGGTGACGTCGACCTGGCGGACCTGTGCGGACAGCGCCGTCGGCAACGCGGCGACCACCGTCGCCGCGGCCCGGGTGAGGGCGTCCTGGGTGCCGACGGCCATGGCCGCGCCGCGGGCCACGGCAACGGTCATCCGGGCCGGCGCCAGGGCTACCCGCCGATAGACCAGGCCCGAGGCATCGACCAACCAGAAGGTCCGGCCGGGGCCCACCCCGTCGGCGAGCACCGCGACCGGGCGACGCTCCACCACGGTGATGGTCAGCGTGTGCGGCCACGAACGGGTCACGACCGCCGACCCCACCTGGGGCAGGGCCTGCACCCGGGCGGCCACTGCGGACAGGCTGACCCGGGCCAGCGGCACCCCGGTCCGGACGCCGGCCGCGCCCTGGACGGTCGACGGGTCCAGCGCACCGGAGGCCGCGTCCGAGGTGATCGACACGGCGACCGTGCGTACCGCCAGGACCGGGGAGGCGAGCAGCACCCAGGCAGCCAGCGCGGTCATCACGACCAGCCCCAGCAGCACCAGCCCCACACCTTTCCGGCCCAGCCGGGCGACCGGCTGCCACCGGCCCAGCCGGGCGACCGGCTGCCACCGGCCCAGCCGGCTCCCGCGGCTCACGAGCCCCCCTGTTCGACGACCGACCGGCCCGCCGCACCGGCCGCGAGCAGCGCCAGCACCGCCGGGCCGACCAGCGTCACGTCCCCCGCGCCGAGGGTCAGCACCAGGTCCCCGGGGCGAGCCAGCGCGGCCAGCCGCCCCGGCACCGCCGACCAGGACCGTTCGAACACCACGTGCTCGGCGCCCAGCGGGACGTGAGCGGCGACCAGGGCCCCGCTCACCCCCGGCTCGGGATCCTCCCGGGCGGCGTAGACGTCCATCACGACCACCTCGTCGGCCAGTCCGAGAGCCTGTCCCAGCTCAGCGGCGAAGAACCGGGTACGGCTGTACAGATGGGGCTGGAACGCGGCGATGACCCGCCCGGGCCCCGCGACCTGACGGGCCGCCTGCAGGGTGGCCGTGACCTCCGAGGGGTGGTGGGCGTAGTCGTCGACCACCCGGACACCCTGCTCGATGCCCTTGAGCTCGAAGCGGCGCCGGGTGCCCGAGTACCCCGCCAGCCCCTCGCGCACCTGGACGGCCGGGAACCCCAGCACCAGCGCCGCGGTGAACGCGGCGGTGGCGTTCAGCGCGTTGTGCCGACCCGGCATGGACAGGGCGACCTCACCGAGCCGGCGGCCCGAGGCGACCAGCGAGAACCGTGCCCCAGCACCGGGCAGCTCGAGGCCCACCAGCCGCACGTCGGCGTCGGCGGACTCCCCGTAGGTTCGCACCCGGGTCCCGCTGGCCCGGACCGCATCGGCCAGGACACGGGCGCCGGGGTCGTCCGCACAGGTCACGAGAGTGCCGCCGGGAGGTACCCGGGACGCGAAGCGTTCGAACGCCACGCTCACCGCAGCCGCGGTCCCGTAGTGGTCCAGGTGGTCGGCCTCCACGTTGGTGACCACCGCGACCAGCGGGGCGTACGCCAGGAACGATCCGTCCGACTCGTCCGCCTCGGCCACGAACACGTCACCGGTGCCCTCGTGGGCGTTCAGCCCGGTGTCCGAGAGGTTGCCGCCGATCGCGAAGGACGGGTCGGCCCCGCAGTGCTGCAACGCCACGGTGAGCATCGAGGTCGTGGTGGTCTTGCCGTGCGTCCCGGCGATCGCCACCGCGCGCCGACCGGACATCAGCGCGGCCAGGGCGGCGGCCCTCGGGATCACCCGAAGACCCCGCCGGCGGGCCTCGGCCAGCTCCGGGTTGCTCTCGCGGATCGCCGAGGAGACCACGACCGTGTCGACACCGGCCACCTGAGCAGGGTCGTGACCGACACACACCCGCGCGCCGACGGCGCGCAACGCCTCGAGCGTCCGGGACTCCCGGGCGTCGGATCCGGACACCACCAGTCCCCGGGAGAGCAGGATGCGGGCGATCCCGGACATGCCGGCCCCACCGATGCCGATGAAGTGCACCCGGCCGAGATCCTCCACGCGCACCAGGAGGGCAGACGCGGCCGGCGGGCGGGGGGCGGCCGGCGGGGTCATCGCTCGTCCGCCACCGGCTGCTCGTCCGCCTTCGGGGAGAACCCGGCGACGACCCGGGTCACGTCGGCCAGCCGCTCGTCCGCGTCCCGGCGGCCCAGCGTGGCCACCGACTCCCCCATCGAGGCCAGGCGGTCCGGATCGCCGAGCAGCGCGGTCACCCGCCGGATGACGTACTCGCTGGTGCACTCGGAGTCAGCGACCACCGCCCCGCCGGCGACCCGGATCACCGGCAGCGCGTTGAGCGCCTGCTCGCCGTTGCCGTGCGGCAGCGGGACGTAGATCGCCGGCAGCCCCAGCATCGAGAGCTCCGCGCAGGTGGTGGCCCCGGCCCGGCACAGCACCAGGTCCGCGGCGGCATACGCCAGGTCCATCCGGTCCAGGTAGGGCACCGGCACGTACGGCGGCCCCGCTGCCGCGTCGGCCTCGCCCGGGGTGGCGTTGCTGCCCGGGGTGGCGTTGCCCCGGCCGACGGCATGCAGCACACCGATGCCCGCGGCACGCAGCGCGGGGACGGCTCCGGCGACCGCGTCGTTGATCCGCCGTGCCCCCTGGGACCCCCCGACCACCAGCAGGGTGGGTGCCGTCGGGTCCAGGCCGAAGATGGCTCGCGCCTCGGCCCGCCGGGCCGGGCGGTCCAGGGTGGTGATCGACCGGCGCAACGGCATGCCGAGGTGGACGGCCCGGGGAAGCCGTGTGCCCTCGAACGCCACCGCGACCGCGGCCGCGGAGCGGGCCCCGATCCGGTTCGCCAGCCCCGGCTTCGCGTTGGCCTCGTGGACCACGACGGGTACGCGTCGCAACCGGGCGGCGAGGTACGCCGGGGTGCTGACGTACCCGCCGAAACCGACCACGACCGCGGGGCGAACCCGGTCGAGCACCCGCAGGGTCGCCCGGACCGCCCCGCCGAGCCGCACCGGGACGGCGAGCAGGTCGAGACTGGCCGACCGGGGCAGCGGCACCGCCGGGATCAGCTCGAGACGGAACCCACGCTCGGCGACCAACCGGGTCTCCAGGCCGCGCGCGGTGCCCAGCAGGGTGATCTCGGTGGACGGGTCACGGCGTCGCAGGGCCTCGGCCAGCGCCAGCACCGGCTCGATGTGTCCGGCGCTGCCACCACCGGCAATCAGCACGCGCAGGGCAGAGATCATCGTGGGCTCCTTGCA
>JAJYSQ010000103.1 GCA_021793495.1 Actinomycetes bacterium | reverse complement strand
AGCAGCTGGCGGACCTGGGCATCGACCACCAGTGCGTGGACGGCCTCGGTGACCCCGACGAACGCCACCTCCTGGTGCAGCTCGACCAGGGGCAGGCCCGCTCGGGCGGCGGCCTGCTTCGCGCCGCCCGGGAGACCACCAGCGAACCGCACCCCCAGCTCGACCACCAGGGCGGCGGCCCCGGCCTGCGCCAGCTCCTGGATCCACCCGGCCATCGCCCCCGGCTGGTCGCCCAGGCCGATCCCGGTGGTCAGCACCAGCTCCCCACCGCGCAGCAGGCGGCCCAGCCCGGGGACCTCTCCGACGTGCGGCCAGCGCACCGGGCGGTCCAGGTGGTCCATGGCGGCCACGACCACGGGTGCGCCGGCGGCGAGCTCGGGTAGCGTCAGGCATTCGGCCACCGTCGGTGCGTACCGGACGACCCTGTCGGATGCGGCAGTCGTGTCGGGGCCTGGCTTCCTGGGGCCGGGCGTCGCCGGTTCGTGTGCACCCGTCGCGTGGCCGATCGGCGTGCGGTCGTTGACTCGCTCCACCCGATCCCGTCCTCGTGGCCCGATCCTCCCGGGCAGCGTACCGGGTACCGATGAACCCCGGGACCACCGCGGAATCCGTCGTCTGATAGCCATATCGACGCGAGATCACTAGTCGTCAGCGCCATGCTCTGCCAGGATCAGCGGCATGCACCAGTTTGTCGATGGGCGGCGCCTCGCCGGTACCTCGACGTCCTGCTTCGACGTCGTCAACCCGGCCACCGGTGAGGTGGTCGAGTCGCTCATCCTTGCTGCGCCGGCCGACGTGGATGCCGCCGTCCGTGCTGCCCGAGCGGCCTTCCCCGCCTGGTCACGTGCCACCCCGGCCCAGCGGTCGCGCGCTCTGGCCCGGCTGGCCGGCATCCTGGCCGATGGTGCCGACGAGCTGGCCCGGCTGGAGACCAGCCAGACCGGCAAGCCGATCCGGTTGTCCACCGGGTTCGACCTGCCGGGGACCGTGGACAATGCCGAGTTCTTCGCCACCGGGGCCCGGCACCTTCAGGGCATGGCGGCCGGGGAGTACTCCGCCGACCACACGTCGATGGTCCGCCGTGAGGCGGTCGGGGTCATCGGAGCCATCACGCCCTGGAACTACCCGCTGCAGATGGCGGGGTGGAAGGTGTTCCCGGCGATCGCTGCGGGCAACACCGTCGTGCTCAAGCCGGCGGAGCTCACCCCGCTGACCGCGCTGGCCCTGGCCGAGGCCTGTCAGGAGGCAGGCGTCCCTGACGGGGTGGTCAACGTGGTCACCGGGACCGGCCCGGTCGCCGGGGAGGCGCTGATCACCCACCCGGACGTGGACATGGTGTCGTTCACCGGCTCCTCGACGACCGGGGCCCGGGTGATGGAGCTGGCCAGCACCGGAGTCAAGCGGGTGCAGCTGGAGCTGGGCGGCAAGGCGCCGTTCGTCGTGCTGGACGACGCGGACCTGGCGGCTGCGGCTCACGGGGCGGTCGCGGCGGCGCTGATCAACACGGGCCAGGACTGCACCGCGGCCACCCGGGCGTACGTCGCCCGTGAGCGGTACGCGGAGTTCGTCGACGCGGTTGCCGAGCTGATGGGTCGGGTCCGGCTGGGCGACCCGATGGACCCGGGGACGGACCAGGGTCCGCTGGTCAGCCTCGCACAGCGCGAGCGGGTCGCCGGGTTCGTCGACCGGGCTCGGGCCGAGGGGGCCCGGGTGGTGATCGGTGGTGCTGTTGGCGGCGCCGCGTTGGCCCGCGGAGCCTACTACGAGCCGACGCTGATCACCGGTGCCGACCAGCACGCGGAGATCGTCCAGCAGGAGGTGTTCGGCCCGGTCCTGGTCGTCTTGCCGTTCGACGGGGACGACGAGGGGATGACGCTGGCCAACGACGTGCCGTTCGGGCTGGCTGCCTCGGTGTGGACCACCGACGTGCACCGGGCGATGCGCGCGGTGCGTGAGCTGCGCGCCGGCACCGTGTGGGTCAACGACCACATCCCGATCGTCAGCGAGATGCCGCACGGCGGGTTCAAGGCCTCTGGTTTCGGCAAGGACATGAGCCAGTACTCCCTGGAGGAGTACACCGTGGTCAAGCACGTGATGATCGACCTGACCGGGGCACCGCGCAAGGAGTGGCACCGTACGGTCGTCGGGTTCGACGAGACCCGGGCGTGAGGCGCCGGCGAGGGCCTGGTTACCTGCGGACGGGGCGTCTGGCGAGGGTGAGGCATTCATGAGCTCGGAGATCACGACGGCGCTGGCCGATGCGGCGCCCGTCCCGTTCTGGCTGGACACCCCGGTGCGCCCCGCGGCCCGTGTCCCGCTGACCACCGCGCTGACCACCGACCTGCTGGTGGTCGGTGGTGGGTTCTCCGGCCTGTGGACCGCACTGTTGGCCAAGGAGGCCGACCCGGGTCGGGAGGTGGTGCTGCTGGAAGGCGGCCGGATCGCCTGGGGGGCCTCCGGGCGCAACGGGGGGTTCGCGGCGGCCAGCTTGACTCACGGGCTGGCCAACGGGGGTGCGCGGTACCCGTCGGAGATGCCCACCCTGCTGGCGCTGGGCCGGTCCAACCTGGAGGCGATCGGGGCGACGATCGACCGCTACGGGATCGAGTGTGGCTGGGAGGCCACTGGCGAGCTGGACGTGGCGACCGAGGCCTGGCAGCTGGCCGAGCTCGCCGAGCAGGTCGAGCTGGCCGGTTCCTACGGGGTGTCCGTGGAGCTGGTGGACGCGGCGGCGGTGCGCCAGCTGGTGAACTCCCCCACCTACCTCGGCGGGGTGCTCGACCGCCAGGGGGTGGCGATGGTCGACCCTGCGCGGTTGGCGTTCGGCCTGGCCGCGGCCGCCGAGGCTGCCGGGGTGCACATCGCCGAGCACAGCCCGGTGCGTTCGCTCGACGAGGACGGTGCCCGGGTGGTGGCCCGGACCCACCAGGGGTCGGTCCGGGCCCGACGCGTGGCGTTGGGTACCAACGCTTTCCCGCCGCTGCTGCGTCGCATCAGCGCCTACATCGTGCCGGTGTACGACTACGTGCTGGTCACCGAGCCGCTGTCGGCCGCGCAGCGCGCGGCGATCGGCTGGGCGTCACGGGTCGGCGTCGGGGACTCGGGCAACCAGTTTCACTACTACCGGCTGACCGCCGATGACCGGATCCTCTGGGGCGGGTACGACGCGGTCTACCGCTACGGCAGCCGGATGCGCCCGCAGGATGCGCAGCGTCCGGCGACCGCACGACTGCTCGCCGAGCACTTCTTCGCCACGTTCCCCGCTCTCGCGGGGGTACGGTTCACCCACTCCTGGGGCGGAGCGATCGACACGTGCACGCGGTTCTCCCCGTTCTGGGGACGGGCGATGGGCGGCAAGGTTGGGTACGTAGCCGGCTACACCGGCCTGGGCGTGGGGGCCAGCCGGTTCGGCGCGGCGGTGCTGCTCGACCTGCTCGACGGCCGGCGCACGGCCCGGACCGCGCTGAGCATGGTGGCGCGCAAGCCGCTGCCCTTCCCGCCGGAACCGGCCCGCTGGCTGGCCATCCAGGCGACCCGCCGGTCGCTGGCCCGCGCCGACCGCAACGGCGGGCAGCGCGACCGGTGGCTGCGCACCCTGGATCGGCTGGGGCTCGGGTTCGACTCCTAGACGAGCCATCGGGAGACTGTTGACACCATGCCTCATCAATCTCAGATCTTCTGACACTCTGCTGGACGAGCGCGCGCCAGAGGCTGGCAGGATGACCAGTGTCGGCGGTGTCGATCAGGTACCGCTCGGTAGGCAGGCCCCCGAACCGGAGGAACCGTGGTGGAGCAGACCCGTGTGACGCACTGGATCAACGGCAAGCCGTGGAGTGGCACCGGTGAGCGCCACGGCGAGGTGTACGACCCGGCGACCGGCAAGGTACGGGCGGTGGTGGACTTCGCCTCCCCGGCCGAGGTGGACGCGGCGGTCGGTGCGGCAGCGGCCGCGTTCGACGAGTGGCGACGTACCTCGTTGACCCGGCGCACCCAGGTGCTGTTTGCCTTCCGAGAGCTGCTGAACGCGCACAAGGAGGAGGTCGCGGCGCTGGTCACCGCCGAGCACGGCAAGACCCTCGACGACGCGCTGGGTGAGGTGACCAGGGGACTGGAGGTAGCCGAGTTTGCCTGCGGTATCCCGCACCTGCTCAAGGGGGGGTACTCCGAGGGGGTGTCCACCCGGGTGGACGTCTACTCGATCCGCCAGCCGCTGGGCGTGGTGGCCATCATCTCCCCGTTCAACTTCCCGGCGATGGTGCCCATGTGGTTCTTCCCGGTCGCGATCGCCGCGGGCAACACCGTGGTGCTCAAGCCCAGCGAGAAGGATCCCTCGGCCGCACTGTTCTTCGCCGACCTGTGGGCCCAGGCCGGGCTTCCGGACGGGGTGTTCAACGTCGTCCAGGGTGACAAGGTCGCTGTCGACCGACTGCTGGAGCACCCCGACGTTGCCGCGATCAGCTTTGTCGGCTCCACCCCGATCGCCCGGTACGTCTACGAGACCGCAACCCGTCACGGCAAGCGGGTGCAGGCGCTGGGCGGTGCGAAGAACCACATGGTCGTGCTGCCCGACGCCGACCTGGACGCCGCCGCAGACGCCGCGGTCAACGCCGGCTTCGGCTCGGCCGGGGAACGGTGCATGGCGATCTCGGTGCTGGTGGTGGTCGCGCCGGTGGCCGACGACCTGGTGGCCCGGATCACCCAACGCATGACAGGACTGATGGTCGGCGAGGGCCTGCACCCAGGCTGCCAGATGGGCCCGCTGGTCACCGCGGCTCACCGGGACAAGGTGGCCGGGTACCTCGAGGCCGGGATCGAGGCTGGGGCTCGGCTGGTGGTCGATGGCCGCAGACATCCGGTGGACGGTGCGCCCGAGGGGTTCTGGCTGGGACCGAGCCTGTTCGACCAGGTCACCCCGGACATGTCGGTCTACGCCGACGAGATCTTCGGCCCGGTCCTGTCGGTGGTCCGGGTCGGGTCCTACGCCGAGGCCGTCGAGCTGGTCAACGCGAACCCGTACGGCAACGGCACCGCGATCTTCACGAACGACGGGGGGGCTGCCCGCCGGTTCCAGGAGGAGGTGCAGGTCGGCATGGTGGGGATCAACGTGCCGATCCCGGTGCCCATGGCGTACTTCTCCTTCGGCGGGTGGAAGGCCTCGCTGTTCGGTGACACCCATGCCCACGGGACCGAGGGCGTGCACTTCTACACCCGGGGCAAGGTGGTCACCTCGCGCTGGCCCGACCCCAGCCACGGGGGCATCAACCTGGGGTTCCCCACCACCCAGGGGTAGCGCGCGGGGTCGGCCGGTAGCCTGACGAGGTGACCCGTTACGGCCCCATGTACGGCCCGGACGTGACGTTCTTGGGCGTGGATCGTGCCGACTGGGACGATCCCGGCGACCTGGTCGGCGCCGACGCGGTGATCCTCGGTGCGCCGTTCGACGGAGGAACCTCCTACCGTGCTGGGGCTCGGATGGGCCCGTGGGCGATCCGGACCACCGACTACCTGGCGCACGACGGGTCCCGGCCATCGCTCGCGTTGCGCGTCGACGCGCTGGCTGACCTGCGGGTGGTGGACGCCGGGGACGTCGAGATGTTCTCCGGTGACGCGGTACGGTCTGTCGCCGCTCTCGAGTGCGCGGTGAGCACCGTGACGGCCAGTGGGGCGATCCCGGTC
This sequence comes from Actinomycetes bacterium, assembly GCA_021793495.1. GTDB lineage: Bacteria > Actinomycetota > Actinomycetes > JAJYSQ01 > JAJYSQ01 > JAJYSQ01. The sequence goes on along the minus strand of JAJYSQ010000103.1, from coordinate 802 downwards.
GTGCTGGGCGGGGACCACACGATCACCTGGCCGGACGTGACCGGGGTAGCGCGCCACGTCGGGTGGGGAGCGGTCGGCGTGCTGCACTTCGACGCTCATGCGGACACCGGTGACGTGGAGTTCGGCTCCTTGGTGGGGCACGGCCAGCCGATGCGCCGACTGATCGAGTCCGGGGCGGTCCGGGGCGACCGGTTCGTCCAGGTCGGTCTTCGTGGTTACTGGCCGGGACCGGAGACGTTGGCCTGGATGGCCGCCCAGGGGATGCGGGCGTACGAGATGAGCGAGATCGGCGCCCGCGGGCTGGACGAGTGCCTGACCGAGTCGTTCGGGATCGTCACCGACGGGTGCGCGGGGGTGTTCCTGTCCGTCGACATCGACGTGGTCGACCCCGGTCATGCCCCGGGCACCGGGACCCCCGAACCCGGCGGGCTCTCGGCTCGCCAGCTGCTGGACGCGGTCCGCCGCACCGGGTACGAGCTTCCCGTGGTCGGCATGGATGTCGTCGAGGTGGCGCCGCCCTACGACCACGCCGAGATCACCGCGGCGTTGGCCAACCGCGTGGTGCTCGAGGCGCTGTCCGGCATCGCCCGTCGGCGCCGCGACGCCGTCGACGGCACGACGTGGGACCCGCGCCAGCCGTTGCTCGACGGGCGGTGAGCGTGGCTGACCGCGCGTCCGGCGGCCGGGCTGGTGGGCGCCGGTACCTTGACATTCGACGGGTTGTCGCAGACTCTGGGTGTCGATGGGCAGGGGCATCAGTGCCCATCGGCACCCGGCAACCGAGCCGCTCACGCGCGAGGGG
>JAJYSQ010000102.1 GCA_021793495.1 Actinomycetes bacterium | reverse complement strand
CCCCCACATCCGCGCCGTCCCCCACATCCGCGCCGTCCCCCACATCCGCGCCGTCCCCCACATCCGGGCGGTCGTGGCCCAGACACCCAACTCCGGGACGCCCGTACCCCGCCCGCCGACAAGCAGTGGCGCAGCGGTCGCCCCTGCCGACCCCCCGGTCCGGTGGCTCCCCGTGCGCCAGCAGACCGGCTCAACCCAGCAGCGCCTCGGGTTCGATCCCGACCTCCACCGACGCCGCCTCGCGGCTCCACCGGTACATCTGGCGGGCCGTGACCAACCCCTTGTGCACCACGACCTGCACGGCCAGTCCGTCGAGCAGGACCGCGATCCGCCAGGCCGACTCCTCAGGGTGAGCGCAGCGAAACTCTCCGGAGGCCACTCCTTCGGCGATCACCTGGGTGAACGCCTTGGCCCAACGGGCATCCAGCCGGCGCGAGGCCTTCCGTATCTCCGGGTCGTGCAGCGCCGCGGCCCACGCCTCGATCCACAGCCGCCAACCGGGGCTCGTCGCCGCAGGTGCGTAGACATCCAGCATGGCGCGCAACCGTTGCGTCGCGGATCCGGGACGAGCGTCCACCTCGCGCAGCAGCGTGAGGTCCTCCTCGGCCGCCCACGCGAAAGCCTGGGCGAGCAAGGACTCCTTGGTGGCGAAGTGGTACAGCACCAAGGCCGGGCTCACCCCTACGCGTGCGGCCACATCCGCCACCCGAGTGCGGGCCAGTCCCTGGCGAGCGATGACGTCGCAGGTCGCACGGAGCAGCTCGTCGCGACGCACCTGCGGTGCGCGTCGGATCATCCGGTCACCCTAGGCGTGGCCGATCCGTCGGGCCAGGTCTGTTGACCCACCGGTTGAACCCTCGGTCCACACGCCCGCGGCGGCGGGCCGCGGCACGAGCGCGCCCGCGCGCTCGATCACGGCAACGCGGTCGGGGTCGCCGGCGGCACGAAGGCGCTCGCCGCCGGCGCCGCGCCGACGCTGGTCAGCCGCAGCGCCCCGGCGGCGAACTGCGCCCGGTCCGGGATCCCGGAGTCGAGCAGGCAGTAGGTGCCGGCGTCCACCCCGGGGCCCGCGATGTCGGCACAGGTCGCCACCCCCTGGCCGCCCGGACCGGGCACGGTACCGGACGGAGCGACGTGGACACCGGCGTCCTGGGCGGCGATCGCGGCCAGCGTGGTGGTGAAGATGCGTTGGATACCCGGGTCGAACAGCGGTGGCGGAGTGCTTCCGGGCGCCGCTACCCGCAAGCAGCTGCTCTGGCCCCCGCCGGTCTGGCAGGACACGGTCCCCGACGACGTGGACAGGTAGATCGCGGTGGATCCCTGGCTGGTCACCGCGATCCGTAACCCCTCGACCCCCTTGGCGACCGCCACGGTGGCGTTCGGGGTCGGCGACCCGGTACTGACCAGGTCGTAGCTCGCGGTGTACCGGGCCGGGACACCTCGTGCGGCGAGCGCGGCGAACTCGGCCGCCGTCGAGGAGCCGCTCGTCGCAGAGGTCGCCGATGGCGTGCTCGGGCTGCCCTGGGGGGCGCTCGAGGTACAGCCGGCCAGTGCCGTCCCGGCGACCAGGACGGCCGCCAGGCGGCGCGCCGACCGTACGCCCGTGGTCGTCCGCATGGCCGTACGGTACGCCCGGCTGGCTCGTGCTCCCGGCTAGACTGACCCGGGCACCGCGGGACCTTCGCACGACACCTCCGAGCAGACGGGAACGACGGTGGCGCTGGTCGTCCAGAAGTACGGCGGATCCTCGGTCGCGGACGCGTCGCGGATCAAGGCGGTCGCAGCCCGGATCGTGGCGACGCGCAAGGCCGGACACGACGTCGTGGTCGTGGTCTCGGCCATGGGGGACACCACCGACGAGCTGATCGAGCTTGCCGAGCAGGTCAGCCCCCTGCCGCCGGGTCGCGAGCTGGACATGCTGCTCACCGCCGGCGAGCGCATCTCGATGGCTTTGCTGGCGATGGCGATCGCGACCCTCGGCTACGAGGCGCGGTCCTTCACCGGGAGCCAGGCCGGGGTGATCACCGACTCGATGCACGGCCGAGCCCGCATCATCGACGTCACCCCGGGACGGATCCAGGCCGCGGTCGGCGAGGGGGCGATCGCGATCGTCGCTGGCTTCCAGGGGGTCAGCCAGGACACCAAGGACATCACCACCCTCGGGCGAGGCGGCTCGGACACCACCGCGGTCGCCCTTGCGGCGGCTCTGGACGCCCAGGTCTGCGAGATCTACACCGATGTCGACGGAGTGTTCACCGCGGACCCGCGGCTGGTGCCCACCGCACGCCGGCTGTCGAGCATCTCCTACGAGGAGATGCTCGAGATGGCCGCGAGCGGGGCGAAGGTGCTGCACCTGCGATGCGTGGAGTACGCGCGCCGCTACGGCATCCCGGTTCACGTACGGTCATCCTTCAGCACCAGGAACGGGACCTGGGTCACCGGGAGCAGCGCAGGTCCTGTCCTCACGGCGCGCACCGGCAGCGCACGTCCGCACACCCAGGAGACGAACATGGAGCAGGCGATCATCTCCGGAGTCGCACACGACCGGGGCGAGGCGAAGATCACCGTGGTCGGGGTGCCGGACAAGCCGGGCGAGGCTGCCACGATCTTCCGAGTCGTCGCCGACACCGAGATCAACATCGACATGGTGGTGCAGAACGTCTCGGCCGCGGCCACCGGGCTGACCGACATCTCCTTCACCCTGCCCAAGGCCGACGGCCAGGCGGCCATGCGCGCTCTCGAGCGGGCCCGTTCCCGGATCGGCTTCCAGTCGATCCGCTACGACGACCAGGTCGGCAAGGTCTCGCTGATCGGCGCCGGGATGCGCAGCCACCCCGGGGTCACGGCACGGTTCTTCGAGGCGCTGGCCGACGCCGGGGTGAACATCGAGCTGATCTCCACCTCGGAGATCCGGATCTCGGTCCTGCTGCGCGAGTCCGACGTGCCGGGGGCGGTGGCCGCCGCCCACGCCGCCTTCGAGCTGGACGTCGCCGGAGACGGCAGCGAACAGGCGATCGTGTACGGCGGGACCGGGCGATGACCTCGACCTCGACCTCGCGCTCGAACCGTCCGACGTTGGCGGTCGTCGGAGCCACCGGTGCGGTCGGCTCGGTGATGCTGGACCTGCTCACCCACCGCACGGACGTGTGGGGCGAGGTCCGACTGGTGGCCTCGGCTCGGTCTGCGGGGCGCAGGCTGCGAGTGCGCGGCGAGGAGGTCGAGGTGCGCGCACTGTCCGCAGAGTGCTTCGACGGAGTGGACGTCGCGATGTTCGACGTCCCCGACGAGGTCAGCGCGGTCTGGGCACCGGTTGCCACCGGTCGTGGTGCGGTCGTGGTCGACAACTCCGGGGCGTTCCGGATGAACCCCGAGGTCCCCCTGGTCGTCCCCGAGGTCAACGCTGCCGCAGCCCGGCTACGACCCCTGGGCATCATCGCCAACCCGAACTGCACCACGCTGTCGATGATCGTCGTGCTCGGCGTGCTGCACCGGCAGTACGGGCTGCGCGAGCTGGTCGTGGCCTCCTACCAGGCGGCCTCCGGAGCCGGACAGGCCGGGATCGACACACTGCGTGCTCAGCTGGCGAAGGTGGCCGCGTCACCCGACCTCGGCACCCGGTCCGGGGATCTTCGCGCCGCGGTCGGCGACCTCGGCCCGTTCCCCGCGCCGCTGGCCCTGAACGTCATCCCCTGGGCTGGATCAGCCCAGGATGCAGGCTGGACCAGCGAGGAGCTGAAGGTCCGCAACGAGTCGCGCAAGATCCTCGGCCTGCCCGACCTGCGGGTCTCCGCGACCTGCGTCCGGGTCCCGGTGATCACCACGCACTCACTCGCGGTGCACGCCGTGTTCGACGCCCCCGTCCAGGTCGCCGACGCCCAGGCAGCGCTGCGTGACGCCCCCGGGGTGCTCCTCGTGGACGACCCCTCGGCCGGAGAGTTCCCCACGCCAGCCGACGCGGTGGGCACCGACCCGACCTGGGTGGGGCGCATCCGCGCGTCACTCGACGACCCGCACGCCCTGGAGCTGTTCGTCAGCGGGGACAACCTCCGCAAGGGAGCGGCCCTCAATACAGCCCAGATCGCCGAGCTGGTCGCCTCCGAGCTGACCGGTGGCTGACGCTGCTCAACCCGGTGGAACCGGAGGTTGACCGGCAGCCTCGGCACGTACCAGGCCGTTGAGCACCCCGGCCCCGGTCTGCGGATCCCGGATGGTCAGCACGAGGCGACGTCCATCGCGACGGCGCACCAGCAGGCCCGGTCCCGAGCGCAGCACGACGGCGGTCACCTGCTGACGTGGCTGCACCCGGTACCCGATCCCGCCCCACTGTGACGGGTGCACGTCGACCACCTCCGCCTCGGCGATCCGAGCGATCGGCACCGTCTGGCGCGGCCAGCCCCACGGGCCGAACCGTACGCTGAGCCCGGCGGCGTCGACCCGGACCCGGACCCTGCTGATCTGCAGCCCCGCCAACGCCACCACCACGGCGACGCCGACCAGGACGACAGCGACCGGCCCGTCGACAGCCACCGCGAGCGCGGCGAGCACCAGTCCGACCGAGGCCACCGCAGCCAGCAGGAGCGGGGACCAGGCCGTGGACGTCCAGCCCCCCCGTGGTTGCCCCGCCGGCGTTCCGGTCGCCGCACCGGTCCGGATCCTCGCCGTGCCCATGGGTGCCGCCCCTTCTCCTCGGTCGCCATGCCGTCGCGTACCGGTCGGTGCCAGCGCTCACCGTCGCCGCCCGTGCCCGACGGGTACGGTGACCAGCATGCCCGACGCCACCATCCCGGGCTCGGCCAAAGGCGAACGGACCCGGGCGGTGATCGCCGAGACCGCGCTGCGGTTGTTCCGCGAGCGCGGGTACGACGAGACCACGATGCGGGCGATCGCCGCGGAGGCCGGGGTGTCCACCGGCAACGCCTACTACTACTTCGCATCCAAGGATCATCTGATCCAGCGGTTCTACGACCAGCTGCAGACCGATCACGCGGTGGCCAGCGCACCGACGCTGGCCACCGCGGAGAGCTTCGCCGTCCGGCTGGCCGGGGTCCTGCACGCGTGGCTGGAGATCGCTCGGCCGTACCACTCCTTCGCCGGCAGCTTCTTCAAGACCGCGGCCGAGCCGACCTCGCCGCTCAGCCCGTTCAGCGCGGAGTCCTCTCCCGCGCGGGACGCGGGTATCGCGTTGTTCCGGACCGTGGTCCAGGGGTCCTCGGCCACGCTGGACCCGCAGCTGCGCGACGACCTGCCCGAGCTGCTGTGGATCTACCACATGGGGCTGGTGCTGTTCTGGGTGCATGACCCCAGCCCCGACCAGCGTCGGACTGCCGGGCTGATCGACCGCAGCGTGCCGATGGTCGACCGGATCGTGAGGCTGTCCCGGACCCGCCTGCTCCGCCCGGTCACCCGGGAGGTGCTCGACCTCGTCCGGTACCTGCGTTCGTGACCCGTGGCTCCGCGGCGAGCCGCTCGTGGTGATCGGCCCGTGATCAGCGACATGGTCAACGCCGGGCAAAGACACGGCGCGCCGTACCCTCGCCCGACCCGAACCGGACGCGCGACCTCCTACGGTGTCCGGGTGCGCCGACCCCTGATCCTGACGATGGCCGCGTCGATGGCCCTGCTGGCCAGCGCGTGCACCGCGTCCACACCGTCCACCCCGGCAGCATCGGGATCCTCGCACCCCTCGGTGACGGCAAGCCCCACCCCGAGCATCGCCCTGGACCCGCTGACCGGCTTGCCGGAGCCGGACCCGGCCGCGGCCAGCCGACCCGCGCTGTCGATCAAGGTCGACAACATCTCCCCGGCCATGCCGCAAGCCGGGCTGAACCAGGCCGACATCGTGTTCGAGGAGCTCGTCGAGGGCGGGCTCACCCGGCTGTTCGCCGTCTACCACTCCGCTCAAGCCACCCGGGTCGGACCGGTCCGCTCCGCGCGGCCCACCGACGCCTACCTGCTGCGGCTGCTCGGTGGCGGGATCTTCGCCTACTCCGGTGCCTCCGCCCTGGGCATCGCCCCGGTCAAGGCGTTGTCGCACGCCACCCGGATCTCCTGGGACGCCAGCCCCTCCTACTTCACGGTCGACACCCGTCGGGTTCCTCCGCACGATGTCTTCGCCTCCACCGCCACCCTGTGGGCACGCGGCGCCACGCTCAACCCGACGGCAAGCCCGCCACCCCCGGTGTTCACCTACTCCTCCGCCGTGCCGGCCGGGCGGGACGCGACGGGGGTGCACCTGACCTTCTCCGGCGCCTCCACGGCCCGGTGGACCTGGAACGGGTCGGTCTACCAGCGCACCCAGGACGGCACCCCCGACGTGCTGGTCGACGGCTCGCGAATCACCGCGACCAACGTGGTGGTGCTGTCGGTCACGATCGCCTACACGGGGTTGCGGGACGTGCTGGGCAACCCGTCTCCCGAGTCGGTCACCGTCGGGTCGGGCCCCTGCTGGGTCCTGCGCAACGGGATCGTGGCCACGTGCACCTGGCAACGGCCGGCGATCGGGTCGCCGATGACCCTCGTCGGCACCAACG
>JAJYSQ010000101.1 GCA_021793495.1 Actinomycetes bacterium | reverse complement strand
CGCGAGGTCCATCGTGATCTGACCGAGGTTGTGCCCGGCTCCCGCCGAGCTGGAGAAGCCGGCCGAGACGAAGACCCGGAGGACCCCGGGCAGGTGCTGGAGCCGGCTGGCGAAACCAGCCAGGGTGGCCTGGCTGGTGGCCAGTGGCGTCCCGACCGGCAGGGTCGCACTCACGTTCACCACCCCGTTGTCCTCCGGCGGTACGAAGGTCGTCGGGATCACCCCGCTCGCCACGATCGCCACCGTGACCGCCAGCGAGCCGGCCGCGACCCCCAGCACGGTGATCCGGTGGCGCAGGCTCCACCCCACGAGGCGGCGGTACCACTCCCGGAGGCGGTCGAACCCGGCGTCGAACCGGTGACCGAACCGGTCGGACACCGAACCTGGCCGGGCCGGGTGCAGCCAGCGGGAGGCCAGCATCGGGGTCAGGGTGAAGGAGACGAGCAGCGAGAGCAGGGTGGCGGCCACGATGGTCAGTCCGAACTCGCGGAAGAGCTGCCCGACGTTGCCGCTGACGAAGGCGACCGGCGCGTAGACCACCACGTCGGTCAGGGTGATCGCCACGGCGGCCGCCCCGATCTCCGAGCGGCCGTCGATCGCGGCAGTCGCCGGGTCCTTGCCCATACCGAGGTGGCGGGTGATGTTCTCCAGCACCACGATCGAGTCGTCGACCAGGATCCCGATCAGCAGGGACAGGGCCATCAGGGAGATGAGGTCCAGGCTGAAGCCGAGGAAGTACATCACCGCGAACGTGGTGACCAGGGAGACCGGGATGGCGAGCATCACGATCAGGGTGTTCGCCAGCCGGTGCAGGAACAGCGCCAGCACCATCGCCGCGACGAGGATCCCCAGGAACAGGTCGAGCTCGACGTTGGACAGCGCGGCCCGCACGTAGCTGGTCACGTCCCCGGTGATCACCGGGTGAACCCCGGCGGGCAGCTGCCCGGTCAGCGCGGCCAAGGTCGTACGGATCTGGGAGTCCACCGCCAACGAGTTGGCCGTGGAGGAGGCCGTCACCACCAGGCCCACGGCTGGTGCCCCGTTGAGCGTGGCGTCGGACTGCGCCGCGGAAAGGCCTTGGGAGACGTTGGCGACGTCGCTGAGCAGCACGGTGCTCGCACCGCGGGTCGCCACCGGCAGGGACGCCAGCGAGGCGACGGACAGGTAGCCGCCGGCGGTCTGCACCTGCAGTTCTCGGCTGCCGACGACCGTCGTGCCTGCGGTGACCGCCGTGTTCTGGGTGCGCAGCGCGCCCATGATCTGGCTGAAGGAGACCCCGTAGGCCACCAGCGCGGTCGGGGAGACGGTGACGGTGACCGCGGCGGCACGCCCACCCACGACGGCCACGTCGGCGACGCCGGGCACCTCCTGCACCGCGGGAGCGACGATGTTGGTGGCCAGCGAGTAGAGCTGGGACGGAGCAAGCGGCCCGGTCACCGCCACGTCCAGGATGGGTAGGGCCGACGGGTTGGCCTTGATGATGGACGGCGCGGTCGCCGTCGTCGGCAGTCCCCGGGCGATCTTGGCGAGGTCCAGCGCCATGGCGGAGGCCTTCGAGTCCACGTTCGTCCCGCCGACGAACTGCAGGGCGACCACGGAACGCCCGGGGGCCGAGGTGCCGACCATCGAGACGATCCCGGTCTCCACCGACAGCGCCTTCTCCACCGGTCCGGTGATGGTCTGGGCGACCGTGGCCGCGGTGGCCCCGGGGTCGCCGACCTCCACGCGGACGAACGGGAAGTTCACGTTCGGCAGCCGGCGCACCGGCAGCTTGGTGAACCCCACCACCCCGGCCAGCACCCCGACCCCGAGCACCATCAGGATCGCGATGGGCCGGTGGACCGCGGCACGCGTCAGGTTCAGGTTCATCCGCCGGCCTTACCGGCCCCGGCCTTGCCCCCACCGCCAGCCTTGCCCCCACCGCCAGCCGCAGCACCCCCGAGGGTCGCCGTGGCTCCACCGGCTGGGGTCGCTGCGCCGCCCGGCGCCACGCCACCGGGTGCCGCAGCGAAGCCGCCCACGTCGGCGCCCACCAGGGTGGCCGGGACGGGCATGCTCGACGTCACGTGCACCGCGTCACCGGCGCTCAGGTAGGTCTGCCCAGAGGTGACAACGCGGGTGCCCACGGCGATCCCGGTGACCACGCTGTCGGTGCCGTCCGACAGCCCCGGGGTGACGTCGACCAGGCTGACACCCCCGGCGCTGCCCACGACGAAGACCTGGGGTGTGCCGCTGAGGCTCACGATGGCCGCGGTCGGTACGATCACCGCCCCGGTCTGCTGGTGGGTCGAGACCGCCACCACCGCGGACTCCCCGGCCCGCAGCCACCCGGGGTCGGTCGACGGGCTGACGGTGACCGTGAAGGACAGCGAGGCCGGGTTGGCGCTGGGTGCGACCGCGGTCACCGTGCCGGCCAGGGGCTGGCTGCCGGCGGGCACGGTGATCGTCGCGGGCTGACCGGTCGCGATAGCGGCGAGCTGCTGCTGGCTCACCGGCGCCGACACGCTCAACCCGCTGGCCTGGACGACGGCAAGGCTCAGTCCCGGGCTCACGAGCTCACCGGCCACCACGGGAAGTGAGACGATCGTCCCGGTCGTCGGGGCGGTCACCGTCTCCTCCCCGATCTGGACCTGGACGACGTTGGCCGCGGCCTGGGCCTGGCTGACCGCGGCGGCCAGCGCGAGGTCGCCCGAGCCCGCTGTGGGTGCCTCGAGCTGGGCGAGCTGAGCCTGGGCGAGGGTGAGACCGGCCTGGGCCTGGGACACGGCGCTGGCTGCTGCGGAGACTGCGGCCTGGTCGGCGGCCTGCCCGGCGGCCACCGGGCTGGGCTGGTCCAGCACCCCCTGGTACGCGGCCTGGGCGGCCGCCAGCGTGGCCTGCGCCTTGGTGACCCCGTCCTGGCCGACCGCCAGCGCCTGCGGGCCCGGTCCGGCCTGGGCGGTGGTCAGCTGGGCCTGCGCGGCGACCAGCGCGGCCTGCGCCTTGGACACCGCGGCCTGGTCGTTGGCGATGGTCAGCGGTGTCGCAGGCGGATTGACGAGCGCCTGGTCGGCGGTGAGCTGGGCCTGGGCGGCGTTCAGCGTGGCCTGGGCGGCGGTGACCCCGGAGGTCAGCACGGCCAGGCTGGCCGGTGAGGGCGGGGCTTCGATCTGGGCGAGCTGGTCCTGGGCGAGGGTGAGGCCGGCCTGGGCCTGGGACACGGCGCTGGCGGCCTGGGAGATCGCTGCCTGCTGCTGGGCCTGCCCAGACGCGGCCCTGCTCGGCTGGGCGACGGTGTCCTGGTAGGCCACCTGGGCCGCGGCCAGCGTGGCCTGCGCCTTGGCCACCTCGGCCCGCCCGACGGCCATGGCCGCCGGGGTGGCCGGGGCCTGCGCTGCGGTGAGCCGGGCCGACGCGGTGGCCACCGCGGCCTGCGCCGCGACCAGCTGTGCCTGGGCGACCGGGTCGGTCAGCACGACCAACGTCTGGCCCGCCGTGACCTGTTGGCCGAGCACCACGTCGACCGCCTGGACCCGCCCGCCGACCCCGGCGGACACCGGGATCGTCGCGGTGGCCGTGACCAGGCCGGAGAGCGTGACCTGTGAGACTGCCGTACCGGATCGGGCGGTCGCGACCTGCACCGCGGTCACCCCGGCGTGACCACGGTGACCGCCACCGGCATGCTTGCCCTTGGCGTACGCGGCGGCGACCCCGACGACCGACCCGGTCAGCACCAGCGCCAGGACGACCACGCCGGACCGACGTGCCACCCGCGCGTGGGCCACACGCCCGAGAACCGCACCACCGCGTGCCGCACGCGCCACACGGGTGCCCGCTCGCCCTGCCACCGCACGCAGACGTTGTCGCACACCAGCAGCCTGAGCGACCGGGCTTCCCGGAAACCCTCCGGATTCCTGACGGTTTGCTGACGATCCCGGCGCGTGCCGGCCGAGACCGGCGAGACTGGCCCCACCGACCGGGAGGTGAGCAACCATGGACGCGCCAGGACAGGCAGGTGGGGCCTTGCGGGGCGCCGGGCAGGGACACCGGGTACTCGTGGTGGACGACGAGCCGCACATCACCGAGGTGCTGGCCACGACGTTGCGCTTCGCCGGGTTCACGGTGGGCGTGGCGGCCCGAGGCCGCGAGGCGCTGCGGATGGTCGAGTCCGAACCACCGGACATCCTGGTGCTCGACGTGATGCTGCCCGACCTGGACGGCTTCGCCGTCTGCCGGCGGCTGCGGGAGCAGGGTCGGGACGTCCCGGTGCTGTTCCTCACCGCCCGCGACGCGGTCGACCAGCGAGTGGCCGGGCTGACCCTCGGCGGCGACGACTACGTGACCAAACCGTTCGCGGTCGGTGAGGTGGTGGCCCGTATCCAGGCGATCCTGCGCCGCTGCGGCTCGGCCACATCCGACCACGTCGTGCTGCGCGTGGCCGATCTGGAGCTGGACGAGGACGCCCACGAGGTTCGACGAGGTGGGCATCCGATCGCCCTGTCCCCGACGGAGTTCCGGCTGCTGCGCTACCTGATGGTGAACGCCGGACGGGTGCTGTCCAAGGCCCGGATCGTCGACCAGGTGTGGGAGTACGACTTCGGCGGGGACTACGCGGTCGTGGAGAAGTTCATCTCCCAGCTGCGTGCCAAGGTCGACACGAGCGACCAACCGCTGCTGCACACCGTGCGCAGCGTGGGGTACCTGATCAGGGAGCCCCGATGAACGGTACGGGCGTACCGGACTCGGGCGTACCGGACTCGGGCGTACCGGACTCGGGCGGCTGATGCGCCGCCTTGCCGGGCGACGACCGGTGACCCTACGCGCGCGGCTGCTGCTGGGCACGGTGATGCTGATCGCGACCGGTCTGATCGCCAGCGACGTGGTGGCCGCGATCGAGCTTCGCCACTTCCTGCTCTCCCGGGTCGACCACCAGCTGCAGGCCCAGGCCGGGCGGGTCGCCCTGCAGCTGGACCGCGGCCGCGTACCGCCGGTGGCTCGCACCGAGAACCCGGCCGCGGCGCACAACTTCCTCGGGCTGGTCTCCTCCTCCGGGCGGCTGCTCGCCTGGGCCCCCGCCGACGCCCCGGACGGCAGCGGACTACCCGCGCCGGTCCTGCTCCCCGGGACGGTGCAGGCGTCGGTGCGCAGCGGCCGGGCGTTCACCACGCCGACCACCGGGGACCTGTCCTACCGGGGACAGGCGGTGGCGGTCCCGGCCGGCCTGGCCACCGGGTTCCCGGCCACCCAGGGTCATGCGGTCTCCGCCCTGGTGATCGCTGCTCCGCTGGACCAGGTGGCGACCACCGTGGACAACCTGGAGGCGATCGAGGCCGCCGCCACCCTGGTGCTGATCTCGCTGGGCGTGCTGGTCGCCCTCGGGGTGCTGCGCCTGGGCCTGCGTCCGCTCGGGGCGATCGCCACCACCGCGCAGGCGATCGCCGCCGGCGACCACGCCCGACGACTGCCGGTGCCGGACCGGGACAGCGAGCTCGGCCGGCTCGCGGCGACGCTGAACCGGGCGTTCGACGAGCGGACGGCCTCGGAGGAGCGGCTGCGCCGGTTCCTCGCCGACGCCTCCCACGAGCTGCGTACCCCGCTGACCACGCTGCGCGCCTGGGCCGACCTGTACCGGGAGGGCGGGATCGAGGACCAGGCGACCCTGGACACCGCGATGCGCCGGATCCACGAGGAGTCCACGCAGATGGCCCGGCTCGTCCAGGATCTGCTCGATCTCGCCCGGTTCGACACCACCCGCCCGGCGGTACTCGAGCCGGTGGACCTCGCCACCCTGGTCGGTGCAGTGATCGAGGACCTGCGGCTGATCCACCCGCGGCGCCGGATCGACCTCGACGAGGCGGCCGAGGCGGATCCGGCGGCGTACGCCGTGCTGGGCAGCGTCGAGGACCTGCGCCGGGGGATCCGCAACGTGCTGGTCAACGCCGTGGTGCACACCCCGGCCGAGGCGCCGGTCACCATCAGTCTCACGCGCGAACCCGCCCGGCCCCGCCGCGGTGGCCCGTCCTGGGCGGTGATCACGGTGGCCGACCGGGGCCCGGGCATCCCACCGGAGGCGCGGGAGGAGATCTTCCGCCCGTTTGTACGGCTGGGGAACCCCGAGCCGGCCGGGCGGACCGGAACCGGGCTGGGTCTGGCGATCGCACGGGCCGCGATCATCGCCCACGGTGGTCAGGTCGCCGTACGGGACCGGGCAGGCGGTGGGGCGGAGTTCGTCATCCGGCTGCCGCTACGGCCCACCGACGCGGTCCCCGGGGCGTGAGCCAGGAGAGCCGCCGCACCGCCCGTCGGGCAGCCCGACGAGACGCACCTTGTCGGCGATCACGCGCACCCCGGCCACGCCCCCCGAGCCAGGGGTGGTGCGTACGGAACGCTCCCCGTCGACTCCGAGGATCCGGTCGCGCGTTCTGGCTGGTCAGCGGCTAGTCCTGAGCGCCGCGGGTGGCCCGGTCGAGCGCATAGCCCTCGACATGTACGGACCCGGTGGTCCCACCACGGTCGTCGCTCGTGTCCCGAGAACAGGACGACCTGCAGCATTCGGTGAGCGCCGAAACAGCGGACGCGGGACGGCGGCAG
>JAJYSQ010000100.1 GCA_021793495.1 Actinomycetes bacterium | reverse complement strand
GGGACTCCTCGAACCACTGCTCGGTCGGCGACAGCCCCACCAGGGTGACCCGCGCGCCGAACCCGGCAACGGTCAGCGCGGCCTTGCGCACCCGCGAGTCGGACTGGACCGGGTTGCCGACCACCAGCACCACGTGCGGGACCGCCGCAGCCGGGGTGTCGCCAGCCGGGGTGTCGCCAGCCGGGCTCAGCTCGGTGGTGGTCGTCATGGCAGGCTCCGTCGGGTTCGGGTCGGGTCGGCCAACCGCTGGTAGACCTCCACGAGACGCGCGCCATCGACGGCCCAGCACAGCTCGGCGGCGGCGACGCGGACCGCCTGGCGGTAGCTCTCGTAGTCGGCGAGCACCTCGTGCAGCGCGGCCGCCAACGATGCCGCGCTGCCCGGCCGGTAGAGCACGCCGATCCGGTACTGTCGTACCACGCTTCGGATCTCCGGAAGGTCGGCAGCGACCACCGGCACGCCGGCGCGCACCGCGTGGAAGAGCTTGTTGGGCAGCGCGAGCCGGTGGTTCTCGCAGGAGTCGGTGAGCGTGACCACCGCGATGCCCTCCTCGCGCAGCACCTCGTCGACCTCGTCGACCGGGCGAGCCGGCAGGATCCGCACCCGACCACCCCCGCCGTGCGAGCCAGCCGCCTGCGAGCCAGCCAGGCCGAGGCGGCTGGCGAAGGACTGGTCCACCGGGCCGATCAGGCTGACTCGCAGGGTGGGGGTGCGGTCCATGGCGCCGAGGACGGCCGGTAGATCCCGCCCGGCGTCGATCCGTCCGGCGTACACGACGCCGAGCACCGGGCGCACTCCCCGGTCCGCCGGGGGCCCAGCGGACATCGAGAAGGTGTTGCGCACCACGGTCACCTCACGAGCCCCCATCGCCTCGAGACGCCGAGCGATCCCGTCGCTGACGGTGATCACCGTGTCGGCGGCGGCGAGCAGCCGGGTCTCGGCCCGGCGTTCCTGCGCCCGCTCCCACGGCGTGGGGCGTCCGTACCGCGCCCGGCCGCCCCACCACTCGTGGGAGTCGTAGACCAGCCGTGCCCGGTAGCGGCGAGCCAGCGCATCGCCGAGCGGCAGCGCGCTGAAGTCGTGGGCGTGCACCACGTCGTACGGTCCGTCGCCGGCGGCTCGGGCAGCTTGGGCGGTCCAGGATGCGCGTACCGACAGTCGATGGCGAGGCAGCAGCACCCAACGGGCGGCCCGGGCCAGCGGGTTGCGCGGCCGGCGCGTGCCGGGCCGCGTCGCACCGGCATCCTCCTGGCCGGTGGTGGTGGAGCCGCGCCCGGCCGCGCCGAAGACCGAGACCGGGCGGACCGAGATGGTACGGATGCCAGCCGGGGGGCTCCACCCAGGCGGCACATCCTTGCCGATCACGTCGACCTGGTGGCCGGCGTCCACCAGCGTCTCGGCCTCACGGAGCACCCTCGCGTCGTGAGCCACGTCGGTCATCACGACCATCAGGACCTTCACGGCTGCCCACCCCCGGGATCGGCCTCGGCGCCCGCGCGCAGCCCGCGCGGGCTGGTCCAGAACCCGACCGCCCAGGAGAGGTGCATCGTGACGAGGACGACCGGCAGCCACCCGCGGGCCGGCGGCTCCAAGCGCCGACCGATCCAGCCAGACCCGAGCAGCACCCCCGCGACGTACCCGCCCGGAGCGGCCAGGCCCACCAGCGGGGCCCGGCGCGGACGCCCGAGCAGCACGAGGACCGCGCCGGCCAGCACCGCGGCCAGCGCGCTCGGCGGGGCGAGGTAGCGCACGGTGACCGTCTCCGGGTGCTCGCGCATCACCTCCCGCCGCCACCGTCCGTACTCGAAGTACTGCCGGGCCAGCCCCCGCAGGTGCGGGCGCGGCCGGTAGGACACGTGCAGCTCGGGAGAGAACCAGACCAGCCCACCGCTGCGGCGGATCCGCAGGTTGAGCTCCCAGTCCTGGGCCCGCTCGAACGTCTCGTCGTAACCGCCGAGGCGCGCGAGGGTGTCGCGGCGGAAGACCCCCAGGTAGACGGTGTCGGCCGGTCCCGCCTCACCGCCGATGTGGAACCGTGCCCCGCCGACCCCGAGCGAGGACGTCATGGCCGTGGCCACGGCGCGTTCGAAGGACGTGACCCCCTCGGCGGCCATGATCCCGCCGACGTTGTCCGCTCCGGTCTGCTCCAGCAGCCGCACCGCCGTCACCAGGTACCCGGGGGCGAGCATCCCGTGGCCGTCCACCCGGGCGACGATCGAGTGCCGGGCGGTGGCGATCGCGGCATTCAGCCCAGCAGGGGTGCGGCCCGACGGGTTGGGGACGGTACGCACCCTCCGGTCCCGGGCGACCAGCTCGGTGGCGATCTCGTCGGTCCGGTCGGACGAGGGGCCCAGCGCAAGGATGACCTCGAGCTCACCCGGGTACTCCTGGTCGAGGACGCGGGTGACCGCGTCGGCCAGGTCCCGCTCCTCGTCGAGCACCGGGATGACCACCGAGACGCCCGGCCAGCCCTCCGGTGGTGCCGGCGGTGCGGTCGGCGCAGCGCCGGGTGGGGGTACGGACATCGCGGGTCTACCGTACTGGACGCCCCGGACGGCCAGCGCGCCCGACGACCAGAGCGTTACGGCGCCGGCAGCTGGCAGCCGAGCGTGCCGATCCCGAAGACCCGCCCGTACACCTCCGTGCCATGGCTCGTCGGCAGCGGGGTGCCTTCCACCATGCGGAACGTCCTCGTGCCGTCCGACAGGTGCTCGGCCCGCAGGAACAGCGTGTCCTCCCGACCCCGGGCGGCCAGTCCGTGGGAGAGCTCGTACAGGTGGGTGACGAAGAAGACCCGGACCCCGGAGTCGACCAGCGCGCGCACGATCGCCTCGGCGATCTGCGACCCTTCCCGCTCGTTGGTGGACGCCAGCGACTCGTTGCCCAGCAGCAGGCCCCCCGGGGTGATCCGGCTCACGATCCGACTCATCCGGTCGAGCTCCTCGTCCAGCTTCCCGCGGGTCATCGACCGGTCCTCCTCGCGCGGGAAGTGGGTGAACACCCCGGTGGCGACACCCGCCGCCAGCCGGTGAGCGGCCACCGGCAGGCCGCTGTGCATCATCAGCGCCGCCACGCCGACGCTGCGCAGGAAGGTGGACTTGCCCCCCTGGTTCGCCCCGGTGACCATGACCAGCCGCCGGCCGTCCGCCTCGACGCTGCTGCCGGTGACCGGACGTGCGGTCTCCAGCGCCAGGCACGGGTCGTACAGCCCGCGGCAGCTCCACGCCGCGGGGTCGTCGAGCAGCTCCGGGAAGCAGTACGGCAGCTGAAGCTCGCTGAGCCGGTCGACGAGGTTCATGCACCCGATCGCGAACCCGAGCTCCGCGCGCAGCGACCGGAAGAACCCGACGACGTGCTCGACCGACTGGGCCAGCGCGTTGGCCACCTCGTTCACGCCCCGGTCGCGCAGCTCGCCGAGGGCACGAGCGCCCGCCTCGTCCTGGTCGGGGATGGTGAACGACAGCCCGCGTGACGGGCCGCCGGGCAGCAGTGTTCGCCACCCGGACCGCTCGACCAGTGGCCGACGCAGCACGTGCTCCTGCCCCTTCAGCCCCGGCCCGAACCGGGCGCTCATCAGCACCCCGCCCGGCATCTGCAGCCGCTTGAGGTGCTCCTCGGCCTGCGCGAAGAACCCCGCGTCCAGCTGGTCGATCAGCATGCGCAGCAGCCGCGTCAGCCCGGCGGAGCACACCCGGTCCACGGACTCCTCGCTGAGCTGGCGTACCCGGTGCAGCTGCTCGGTGAGCAGCCGCATCACCGCGACCGATCGGCGCAGCACGCTGACCGGGGTGGCGAAGGAGCTCAGGTAGACCGACCTCTCGGCGCCCAGCGCCGCCACCGCGGTGTCGTACAGCGCGCGGACGAGCTCGGGCATCGCCAGCGCATCCCGCAGGATGTCCTGCCGATAGGCGATCGTCTCCCGGTCGACCAGGCTGGCCAGCACCGCGTCATGGGCCACGTCGCGCAGGAAGGGATCACCGCCGGACATCGCGTCCAGCACCGTGTCCAGCCGCAGGTCCACCACCAGGTCGGCGGCGTGCTCCGGGGGGTGCGCGAGGCCGTCCGGGTCGGTCTCGCGCGCCATCAGGCACACCTTCACGAGGCCACCTCGGCGCACCGGTCGGCCACCCTGACCCGCACCCGCTCGTACGACAGCCCGTACCGATCGGCGATCGCGACCGCGTACGCCAACCCGTCCGCCGGCCGGCGCACCACCTGGAAGGTGCGCTGCGTCGGGTCCTCCGGACGCACGGTGCTCGCCATGCTGACGATGCGCTCGTCGAGACCGGCCAGCTCGTCGATGAACGTGACGCACACCCCGGCCGCACCGATGCCGAGGATCCGGCGCAGCACGTCGGTACCGAGCATGACGGCGTCCGACAACGACGTGGAGCCGAACATCTCGTTCGCCACGATCACGCTGCGGGCCGTGGCGTGGCGGAGGACCCCGTAGATCCTGATCACCTCGTCCTCCAGCGTCCCGGACACCTGGCCGAGCGCGTCCTGGCGGATGAAGTGGGTGAAGACCCGGTCGCACAGCGGGATCCGGGCCTCCTCGCCGGGCACCGGGCAGCCGAGGGCAGCCAGGTGGTGCAGCTGGCCGAACGTCCGGGCGAACGTGGTCTTGCCCGCCTGGTTCGGCCCGGTCACCACGATGATCCGCTCGGCTCCGAGCAGCCGGACGTCGTTGGTCACCACACCGGCGCCCCGGGCGACCAGCGCTGAGGCCAGCGCCAGGTCGACGGTGCGGGTCACCCGCAGCTCACCGGGCGCCTCGGTCACCCGCGGGGTGCAGAACGACACCCCGGCGGCGCGCAGCGGCCGCAGGAAGTGCAGGTACGCGACGTAGAACTGGATCTCGCGCTCGAACGCAGCGAGGACCGGGTCCAGGTACCCCCGCTGCTCCTCGACGAACCGGGCCAGCCGAGCAAACGGCTCGGGGGTCAGCCGCTGCACCCGCTCCACCACCCCGGACTCGACGTGGTCCAGGTGCGGCCAGGTGCGCCATTCGACCAGGTAGCTGCGGGCAGGCGCCTGCCGGAACCGGGCGAACGTCTCCAGCACCTCGGCCGCGTAGTCCTGCTGCCCCCCGTACAGCGACACCCACACGCGGGATCCAGCCACCTGCACGCAGTACGTGATCGCGGCCAGCTCGCGTTCGATCTCGGTGGCCTGCTCGGCCAGCGTGGTGAACGGTGCGGACGCGACATACCCGGACAGGAATGCGGCGACGGACCGCACCCCACGAGAGCGCACCGGGGCCGAGCCCAGCCCGTCGGCCAGCTCCTGGACCGCGGCGACGTACCGCAGGATCGCATCCAGCACCCACCGCTGGCGCTGCACGTCGGAGAACATCTCGCCGGCCCGCGCCAGACTGATACGCATGTCTCGCATCTGCCGGGTGAAGTGCTCGACCGGCTCGAGCACCGCGGGGGAGCCGAGGTCGGCGAACACCTCCTGCCGGTACTCGACGGTGTCGACGCTGCTCAGTCGCTGGCGGAACAGGTCGACCAGCTCGTACGGCTGCCAGCCGTCGATGATCGAGTCGATGAGCTGGTCGAGGTTCAGGTCCCGCAGGGTCTCGGCAGCCTCGCTCTCGGTCTCGCTCCTGGGGGTCTGGCTGGTGCCGTCCGCGGCGACCGGACCCGGGTAGAGCACGCTGGGCTGCACTGCACCGAAGGCGGTGGTGACCACGGGCGCGGGGTCGGCCCGGGTGGTCGGGCCGTGCGAGGTCGGGCTGTGGGTAGCCAGCTGGGGCGTGGCGGCACGACGGACCACCGGGGCCTCCTCCCATCACCTCGAGGAGCCATCAGCCCGGTCGGGCGGTTCGCGGGAGCCCCATCCCGTGATCACGCTACTCCCGCGGGCCGCCCGACCCCACCCGGTGCGATGTCCCGGTAGCACAGGACCGGCCGGTACCGGCTGTCAACGGCCTCGCCGCATCCTCACCGCGCGGACCATGCGCACTGACGACGTCTGCCCGCGCGGCAACCAACGACACGCCAGTGGTCAAACATGCCGCGCACGCCGCGGGAGCACGCCGCGGGAGCACGCCGACCCTCTCGGAGCGGGCCCTGTACGCACGTCCACACACCCGGCATACTGACCACCGCCGCACCGGCGAGTGGGCGCACGCCGTCCCGGCCCCGCGCTTCGGGCACGGCCCCGCGCGACGAGGAAGGACGGTGACGCCTCCATGGTGGTGGGCAGCACGCCGGCGATGATCGAGCGGTACGAGGACGCCCTGGGGGAGCTGGTCCGGTTCCGCCCCGAGGTCGAGGAGCACCTGGATGCGCTGGTGGCCGAGGAGCCGGGGTTCGCTCCCGCGGCGCTCGCCCGGGCGTACCTCGGGGTGCTGACCAGCGAGCCGGGACCGAGCCGCCAGGGGCTGACCGTCCTGGCGGAGCTGGACCAGCACGTGCCACCAGACCGGCTGACCCCGGTCCAGCGAGGGCACCGCGAGGCGATCGAGGCGTGGTCGCAGGGACGTTTCACCCGGGCGCAGGCGGCGCTGGACCGGGTCTCGGAGTCCGACCCGCACGACCTGCTGGCGCTGTTTGCCGGCCACCAGCTCGACTTCTTCCTCGCCGACGCGGCAAGC
>JAJYSQ010000099.1 GCA_021793495.1 Actinomycetes bacterium | reverse complement strand
TGACCGTCTCGACGTACTCCTCACCCGTCGAGTCCGCCACGAGCTGCACCTTCGACACCACGTCGCTGTAGGTCACGCCGTCGCGGAGATCGAGGGTCACGATGTCGCCGACCCGGTACCCCTGCACCCCGTCCCCATCAGCACCGAAACGGAGCCGCGGCAGATCCACCACGGTCACCGAGATGCTCACCCGCCCTGCGCCGGTCCCGATCGCCTGGAACATGGCGGTGTTGACGTCGTCGGCGGTGTCGGTGGACGACTGGTCGAGGAACTGCTCCACTCGCCGCCACGGGTCGGTGGCCCCTGGCCCTGCCGACTCCATGAACGTGGACCCGGTGACCTTGGACTGCGCGAGGATCGCGTTGCCGGTCGGTGCGGACACCGTCAGCGTCGACTCCGGGAGGTTCCCCAGCTCCGCCGAGAACACGGCCTTCTCGGATAGGTCCCGCGGCTCGTAGCAGTCGAGGACCAGTTCCCCGTCGCCGAGGGTGATTTCGACCCCGATTGGGGACTGCTCGTCGACCGCCCGGACCATGTCCATCAGCGATTGGTTCACGGTGGTGTTCTCGGTGCCGGATTCCGCGTCCGGGTCGGGAGTGACGACCTTGTACGTCACGGTCCCGCCGCGTCCCTGATCTGGGGCGACGGTCAGGAGCGGCACCCGCCGGTTCGTGTCTCCCGCTGTGACCAGGTTCGCGGTGATGATGTCCTTGATGACCGTCTCGGCGGGGTCGGGCCCGTAGGTGGTGGACCCGATCGTCTGCGACGCCCACCCCACCGCCGGGTTCCGGTACGCGACCCGGTTCGCCAGCGCCGCGAGGAAGTGCGCGCCGGTCAGGGTGAGGGTCTCCACGATCCGGCCGTCATCGAGGACCCGCTTGAACGACCAGTCCTCGATCAGTACCGGTATCTCGTAGACGCCGCCCCAGTTCACTACCAGCCCGAACGGGACCAGATGCCCACCTGAGTCGAGCTGGATCAACTCCCAGTTCCGCGCGTTCGCGGGGACCTCGATGACGACAGGGCCGGCCTGGTTGTACGTGGGTGTCGCGTCGATCTTGTCGAACACGATCGGGCGGCCCCTGCCCAGCGTGGTCAGGTCGAGTTGTTCCAGCAGGACCGCCACTGGTCACGCCCGCAGCCAGCGCCGGTGGTACACCATCGAGATCTGCGACCCCTCCTCAGCGCTCTCCAACGCCAGGTTGAGGACGTTGCGGCCAGGCACGAGGGTCCACAGGTCCCGCGGCGACTCCTTGACCAGGTCGCCCCACCGGTCGTTGCCGAGCTGATCCACAGCCGACTGCAAGGTCGGGCGCGTGTCCACCGTGACGACCTCCCCCTCCGACAACGCAGCCAGCGAGAACTCCCTGCCGGTGGTGACATTGGTGAGGGTCGGCACACCCGGGCCCGTGATCGTCCACACCGGGTACGCGTCGCCGTTGCCGCTGTTGGTGACCGTCGTCTCCCCCAGCGTTGACGACGGGGTGAGCAGCACCGGAGGCATCGGCGGCACCCCACCCGCCTCCGGAGGCGCACCGAACACGATCGGCCCCGTCGGCGCCGCGTCCTGAAACAACGGGTCCAGCGCCGACTCGAACGTGAGCGCGTAATCGGTGTCCCGCTGGTACGCGTCCCGCGTGGAGTCGGTGTCGGTGTGCTCCGGCCCCGACGTGCACAGCACCTCGATCTGCCGGGAGGTGCCGTCTGGACGCCCGAACACCAGCCGGCCCGGGGCCGGTAGGCCCGCCCGTTCGGTCCACAACGCGAACGTGAGCTGGTCCACCAGTTCCAGCAGGCCCGCCTGCGACTCGTCGTCGTACACGTGCAGCCCGATCACAATCGACCGTTTGGCCGGCTGGTACTCCCGCGGCAGGTTCCCCCCGCCCGCGAGGGCCGTGTCGGTGTACGCCGCGGGCGGGCCACCGATACCGGTCACGCTCAGCACCCGGACCCGGGACTTGGGGTCGGACCAGTGCCACTCGACACCGTCAGGGTCCACGTAGGTGACGGTGAGCGGGTGCCGGGTCCGGGTGCTGGCCGGTGGGGCGGGGCTCGCGCCTGCCTGGCGAGTGACGAGCGGCATCGGCTACCTCCGTCGCCCGGTCCGGTCCCGCCGCGCCGCCAGCACGGCCTCAGCCTGCATCGCGGTGCGGAACTGGCTCTCGTAGGCGGCCTTCGTGAGTCCGTCGAAGTGGCCGTGGTAGTGCACACCACCGTCGCCGCCGCTGGTGGACTCGGAGATCCGCGCCCACTGCGCATCCGTCAGCACCGGCTCGGGAGACCCGGTCTTGTTGTAGACCAGGGACGCCCCGACGGGGAGCCACCCGCCGTCGTCGAACAGCAGCGGTTGCCCCGCGATCGCCCGCAGGATCTGTGTCGGCAGAGGCGTTGTGCGGCGGTTGTTCTCTCGTAGGTCCTGCGCGAGGAGTTTCGGGACGACACCACCGAGCGCGAACGCCGGCCGCCGGATCGATGAGGCGGAGTTGATGTACCCGGACTGGCGGCGCACCGCGTTGGACTCGTTACCGCCGATGGTGACGGCGCCCCTACCGGTGAAAATGTTGATGTGACCGCTGTCCCCGCGGTACAAGGCGACGTCGCCGGGCTTGGCGGCGCTCCGCGACACCTTCGGCAGCGTCCGGTACGACGACACAAGCGGCGGCCACGACACCCGCTTGAGTGCCTTCTTCGCCCCGGCCTCCTTGAACACCTCGCCGACGAACATGCCGCACCACGGGTAGCCGTCCAGGCCCCATGCGCGGGTGAACTTGTTGGGGTTGCCGGACAGCCCGACGTACTTCTCGGCGACCTTGACGACCTTGCGGCCATCCCCGCCGATCTTGCCCTCCAGCGGCCCGAACGCCTTCAGGATCTTCCCGGCGAGCCCGCGGGTCATCGACACCGCGAGGTCACCGAACGGTGTCCCCCCGATCGACCGTTCTGCGAGCCCCACCAGCGGGTTCAAGGTCTTCCGGGCGGTCTTGACCAGGCCCTCGGTGAACAGGTTCTTGGCGCTCTTGAGGAACCCGCCGACGATACCGCCGAGCCCGAACCGCAGGCCGCCGTTCTCGGCGAGCCACCGCGCCGCGCCCGCAGACCCGCCGGTGACGGCGGCGCGGTTGATGCCGTGGATCCAGTCGGCGCCGAGCGCGCGGGTCGCGTCCGGGCGGATCCACCCCTCACCCGGCGACACCGCCGCCAGCATCGTGTCCTTACCGGGCGCGTAGCCGGGCAGCACACCGTACTGGCCGGGCCCGACCAGACCACCGGCAGCGAACCCCTTAATCGGCGTCAGCTTCGCCGTGCCGGGGACGAGTTTGGCGACCGCGTTCCACAGCTTGACGATCCCCGAGTTGAACACCGTGTTCACGACGAAGGACACGGGGCCCTTGGCGGCGGCCTTCAGCTTGTTCCACGCCCGGCCGATCGCGTCCACCGCGTTCCGGAAGTGCGGCGCGAGCTTCCCGACGCGGTCGGCGATGGCATCGAACGCCGGTTTGATGTACTCCCGCCAGATCTGCCGGACCTTGTCGCCGAGCCAGCCCAGCACCGGGCGGATCTTGCCCCACGCCCACGAGAACGCCGCGACGATGCCCCGCCACACGGGCTGGAAGATCTTCTTCCACAGCCACGTCGCGACCGCCGCGAGGATCTTGAACTGGATGACCAGCGGCGCGATCACGGTGATCGCGACGATCGTGTACAGCCACTTCGCCAGCGTGCCGATGAACTTGAACGCGGGCTGGATCGCCTTGGTCCACAGCCACATCGCGATCCGGCCGAGCAGCCGGGCAGCGACACCAATGCCGTTGAAGATCGCGGTGAGGATCCCCGCGGCCCACGTGACCACGGTGACCATGAACCGGAACACCGGCAGGATCAGCCCACCGATGGTGGTCCAGACCCGCATCAGGACGGTGATCAGGAACCGCAGCACCGGCACCAGCAGCACGATCAGTGCCGCCGCGAGCTGCAGCAGCGCCGGGACAAGCGGCATCAGCGTGGTCAGCCACTCCACCCACAGCGGGATCAGCGGCATCAGCGCAGGCAGCAGGGTCGCGACCGCCAGGACGATCTGCTGGATCGCGGGGAGCGACTGCTGCAGCGTCTGCACGAGCGCGCCGGCGACCTGCGACAGGGCCTCAGCGAGCAGATCGATGATCGGCTGGAGGATCGGGAGGAGGCCCGTCACCAGGTCCGCGATGAATTTCCCGAGGATCGGGAGGATCGGGGCGAGCGCGAGAAGGATCCGCCCGAGCGCCCCGACCAGCACCCCGATGACGGGGACAAGGGACTGGATGGCGGGCTGCAGCCCGGACAGCAGCGCCGAGATCACAGGCGCGAGTGCCGCGATGACCTGCGACAGGACCGGGACCAGGGAGATCAGGATCGGGCGGAGCCCGTTGATCAGTTGGACGAGGAGCGGTGCGAGCGCGTTCACCAGCTGGGTCACGGCGGGCGCGAGCGCGACCAGCACCGCCGACAGTCCTTGCCCGAGCGCGGAGAACACCGACGCGATCGCGGGGCCGGCCTGCTTCAGCACCGACGCGAGGGTGTTCGCGAGGGTGGAGATGAACGTCAAGATCGGCTGCATCGCGGGGGCGAGCGCCGAGAAGAACGACCCGATCAAGTTCCCCAGCGACAGGAACGTCCCGGTGATCAACGGTCCGGCGGCGACGAACTGCTGGGTGAAGCGTTGGAAGGCGGGGTTGTTCGCCAGCCCGGTCATGAACGCGGCGAACCGTTCCGCGATGTTGTTGAGGACCTGCAGGAACGTGAATCCGATGGGCCCGAAGGACTGCGCGAGCCCCGCCAGGCCCTTCAGCAGGTTCCCCAGCAGGGTGCCGAGCCCGATGATCGCTGGTGTGGCGGCCTGCCCCACCCACGTGGAGAACTGCGTCCAGAACGGCGACTGTGCGGCGGCGTTCACGCGGTCCAGCAGGTACCCGATCCCGATCGCGGCGCCCTGCACCGCCGGGGTGAGCAGCGGCAGCGTGTTCCGCAGCAGCGTGATCCCCTTGATCAGGACAGGGATCACGGCGGGCTGCAGCGCCCGGTTCCAGTCGTCGAACGCGTCGGTGAGGCCCTCCCACGCGGCCGCGAGCTGCTTCTCCAACGCGGTCAGCCGGATCATCGGGCCGGCCATCGCCGCCGTGCTCGACGCGGCCTGCATGCTGGCCTGCGCGAGCGCACGACGCGCCGACGCGATCTGGTCCGCGGACTGCTGATCGACCCTCGCGACGTTCGCGCGGGCCGCCGCCAACGCGCGTTCGGCGTCGGTGATGCGCTGGTTGGCCTGCGCAAGACGCTCCCGAGCGCTGCGGACCTGGTCGGAGCCCTCCACCCCCGCCTTCGACGCTGCCGCCTCGTCGGCGCGGAGCCGCTTCAGTTGAAGCTGCTGCTCCTTGAGCCGCTGCACCGCCTGCTTGTGGTTGATTTCGGCCTGCTTGGCCTCCAGGTCGGCGGCCTTCTTCTTGTCCTCGGCGGCCTTCACCGCGGCCTTTGCGGCGGACACGTTCGCTGCGGCCTGCGCCTTGGCCGCGTCGGTCGCCGCGGGGTCGGCGAGGACCTGTTCCTGCGCCGCCTGCGCTGCTGCAAGGTCCTGCTGCGCGGCGGTGACCCTCGCGGCGGCGGCGGACGCGGCTCGGGCGAGCTCCTGCCACCGCATCTGCGACTCTTGGATGGCGAGCTGCTGCTCCTGCACCGCCAAGCTGGCGGACACAAGCTGCATCCGCATGTCCTCAAGGGACCGGCGGGCCTGTGCACGCGCCGCAGCCAGGTCCCGTTCCGCTGCCGCGGCGGCGACCTGCGCCTGCGTGAGCTGCTGCTGCGCCTGGCGGACCTGCTCTAGGGCCTGCTTGTGCGCGTATCCGGCGTTGCGGATCGCCGCGGCGAGCTGCTGCTGCGCGTTGGCCAGAGCGAACGCCCTCGCCTGCGCCTGCCCTGCCGCGCCGGCCGCCGCGCGGGTGGCCTGGGCCTGCTGCTGCTGCGCCTCCCGGATCCGCATGATCGCCGGGACCGCGACCGCGGCCATCCCACCGAAACCGACGCCGGCGGCGGTGAGCGGCCCGACCAGACCGGCGATGCCCGCGCCCACACCGGCGATGGCGGGCAGCGACAGCACGCCCAGCCCGATCAACGCCGCCCGCAACGAGAAGATCGACGCGAGCGCCGCCCCCACATCGGCGTCGATGTTGATGGTCTTGCGGGAGTCCATCGCCCGGAGCCGGGCCTCCAGCAGCGCGATCTGCGCCTGTGCCTGCGCGACCTGGGTGTTGATGTGGACGTCGATGCGGCGGCCGTTGAGCCGGTTCATCAGCGTCGCCAAAGCGCGCAGCTCAACGAGGCTGCCGCCGATATCGACCTCGACCTGCGCCTTGGCGGTCTGCCCGTCGATCTCCTTGATGAGCTTCTTCAGCCGCTCCAGCCGGGTCACGGCCGTGCCCATGTTGACGCGGATCGAGACGGGCTTGACTTCCTTCTCGATGCCCTGCTGGATCTTCTTGCCGACTTCCCGGCCGAGCTCGGTGGCCTGCGGCAGCATCTCCCGCCGCATCCGCGACGCGAAGTCCTTCACGGACGGGACGACGTCGACCGAGACCGA